>CALLZA010000325.1 GCA_937858165.1 uncultured Ardenticatenia bacterium | reverse complement strand
GGCGGAGGTCTGGGGGGAAGGGTCGGGCGGGCACGTCGGGGGGCACGATGCCCAGGCGCGGGCCGACGAGGAGTCGCCGACGAATGAGGCCCATCGGCTCGGCGTCGCCGCCACACAGGACGGCCTGGGCGGCCTCGTTCAGTTCATCCAACGCCGGGAACGGCCGCCCACGCAACGCCGCCAGCGCCTCGGCCAGCCGCACCGCCTCGATGAGGTGGCCGGGGGAAGTGTCGAATCCTTCTTCGCGCAACAATCGGCCCGCTTTTGCCAGCCAACCCGTCGCCACCCGCCGGCTGAACTCCCCCTCTTTCTGATCCCCCTCCCCTTGGGCGGAGCTAGGGGAAGGTCCGAGTTCGTCGCCCTCTCCCCAACCCTCTCCCACAGGGCGAGGGGGTTCTGCCACTGCCCACAAATGTCCATACCACCCCGGCGACGCTACCCCCGCGCCATAGCCGCCGGCCTGGGTCATGCGGCTGTAAGTCCACGGCACCCACGTCGCGGCCACGGCGATGGCCGGCAGGTCGCGCAACAGGTCGTCATCGGGCGCGGCCGGCTGCTGAAGCGTGTCGGTGAGGGCTGGGGCGTGCCACGCGCCGCAGACGGCGGCGATGCGTCGGTGGCCATCGGCCGCGGCGCGACGGATGCGCTGCCGCATGGACGCCTCGCGGGCGGCGGCCAGGTGTTGGGCGTCTGTGGCGGAAGAGGCCGGCAGGGATGCCGGCGATCCTCGCAGCGTGGTGGCCATCTCGAGGACGGCGTCAAACAGCTCCCCCGGTTGCTGCCGCTGCTCGACGGCCTCATTCCACCACGGTTCGTACCCCTCATGCCCGGCGGCGGCGGCCAGCTGGTTGAACATCTCGGCCGAGGGCATGGCCGGGGGCACCGCGGCGGCCAGCATGTGGCGGCGCGGCAGGTCCATGAAGCCGACGGCCACGCCCTGCGTCAGCGCGTGGCGCATCGCCTGATACTCCGGCGAGAAGACGGCAAACGGGTAAAACGTGGCCCGGCGCGGCTCGTCGGGGCGGTAGACCAGCAGGGCGACCGGCAGCGCCAACGCCGGGTCGGTCAGCCAGGGGATCAGCTCGTCGGCGTCGGGCGGCCCTTCGACCAACACGCAGTCGGGCGCAAAGGCCGCCAGCGCCGCCCGTAACGCCCGCGCCGACCCCGGGCCGTGGTGGCGCACGCCGAAGACCCGTAACTCGACCTCACTCACCTGGTCGACTCCCGGCAAACGACTGCTGACCGCTGACCGACGACCACCAACGAGCAACGACTACGGACTGGCAACTGACCCAGTGACCTACCTGTCTCTTATACACATCTGACGCTGCCGACGAGCGATCTAGTGTAGATCTCGGTGGTCGCCGTATCATTAAAAAAAAAAAAGAAACAGAAGAAGTAGAAATAAAAACATAACAACAAAAGAAGCACAAAAGAGCGAAGAAGACGCA
>CALLZA010000324.1 GCA_937858165.1 uncultured Ardenticatenia bacterium | reverse complement strand
TTCAACCAGTATGATGTGTTTATTTTTTACTTGTTCATGTACGATTGTTCTCCGCCATTAGGTGGTTCTGTGTCGTGTGTATGTTTTTTTTTCAAGCAGAAGACGGCATACGAGCTCTAGTACGGTCTCGTGGGCTCGGAGATGTGTATAAGAGACAGCATCTTCACGCTGGATACCGCCAGTTGGCCCGACCAGCCCCAACCGCTCACCGGCCTCGTCCTGGTCAATGGCGACCCCACCTGGTCGCCCGACGGCCGCCGCCTCGCCTTCAGCAGCCAGCGCGACTTCAACTACAATATCCACGTCATGGACGCCGACGGCACCAACCGCGCCGCCCTGACCACCCACCCCGGCAACGACTGGAACCCCACCTGGTCGGCCCTCAACCGCATCGCCTTCACCAGCAACCGCGACGGCAACTGGGAGCTATACGTCATGAACGCCGACGGCAGCGGCCAGACCAACCTGACCCATACGCCCACCATCGCCGAGGCCGACGCCGCCTGGTCGCCCGACGGTCGGCGGCTGGCCTTCGCCCGCCAGGAAGCCGGCAACTGGGACATCTACGTGATGGCGGTCGGAGACTCGCCCGACGGCGGCGGCTTGACCCGGCTGACCAGCCACGCCGCCGCCGACCGCAACCCCACCTGGTCGCCCGACGGCCAGCACATCGCCTTTCACACCGACCGCGACGGCAACAGCGAACTCTACGTCCTGACCGTCGACAGCCCGCCGGGCAACGAGACCAACCTGACCCACAGCCCGGGCGACGAGCGTGAGCCGGACTGGTCACCAGACGGGACGAAGATCGCCTGTGCCCTCGCCCACCCGGACGGCGACAACGTACTTCTGATGATGGACGCCAACGGCTCCAACCTCCGGGGCCTGCTCGACACCGGCCCCTCGCCCCAGCCCGCCTGGCGGCCGTTCGCCCGCACCCCCCGACTCTGGCTGCCGGCGATCAGGGGCTAGGTCACAGGGATTAGGGACTAGGGAGGATCGCTCTTCCTTAGCCCCTAATTCCTACACCCAATCCCCCTTTCGACACCCCCCCAATCTATCCTCTGCCACTCCCGCCCGCCCCGGCGGCCGTGCTAAGCTGTCGGCAACATGTTAGCCCGGTGCCTGGCACTTCAGAAAGTGCCAGGCACCTTCTTTCCAAAGTCACGCCTTAAGAAGGTGCAACCCACTTCAGAAAGTGGGCTGCACCCAGAGGAGATGCCATGTCCGACCCCATCATCCATCTGACCGACCTCCACGCCGCTTACCGCCGTGGCCGCGAGCGCGTCGTCGCTCTCGACGGCGTCTCACTGTCCATCGAGCGCGGCGAAATCTTCGGCCTGCTCGGCCCCAACGGCGCGGGCAAGACGACGCTGCTGTCCATCCTCGAAGGGCTGTTGCGGCCGGAGCGCGGCGCGGCCGTCCTCGACGGCATTGACGTGCTGGCCAACCCGCAGGCGGCCAAATCCCACCTTGGCGTCCAGCTCCAGCGCTCGGCCCTGCTCGATGACCTGACCGCCGTCGAGCTCGTCCGCCTCTACGCCGCCCTCTACAACGTCCGCCTGAGCCGAGCCGACGCCGAGCGCCTGCTGGCCGCCTTCGACCTGAGCGCCGAGGCCCACGCCTACGCCCGCCGCCTCTCCCGCGGCCAGCAGCAGCGGCTGGCCCTGGCCGCGGCCGTGGCCAACGACCCGCAAGTCGTCCTGCTCGACGAGCCGACCTCCGCTCTCGACCCCGGTGCCCCCCGCGTCGTCCGGGAGATGATCCCCCCCCTCCACACCGACGGCCCCCCCAACCTCCACAC
>CALLZA010000323.1 GCA_937858165.1 uncultured Ardenticatenia bacterium | reverse complement strand
TCGCGACGAAGCACCTTGAGCAGCCCCCAAAGTCTAACGAGGGCCCTGGGCCCTGCCAGGGGCAGGAGGCCTTATTGCCGGTCGTGCAGGGCGATGCCCGCAAGAGTGGCCGAACCGAGCAGGTTCAGCGCCTGATAGGCAAAGCTGGCCGGGGTCAGCCGGCCGAACTGGGCGGCGGCGAAGGGTAGCAGAATCAGCAGCGCACCGAGGACGGAGACGACTTGCAGGGCCGCGGCGCTCATGCTCGCCCCGCCGGCCGCCGGCTGAGGAGCCAACCGACGGCGATCATGGCCCCACACCCAGGACGATGCCGGCGGCGCGGATGCGACCGGTGGGGGCGACTGGCGCGCTGTCGCCGGGCTGGCGGCGCGACACGATCTGTTCCGACGTCATAAGTACCCTCTCCTTTGTCGTTAGCGGCCCCTGTCGGCCAGAGTTTGGCCACCGGCTGATCCTACTCGGCCGTGGCGGTCGGCAGCGAAACGATGAACGTTGTCCCCTGGCCGACGCGGCTGCTCACACTGATGCGGCCGCCGTGGGCGTGGACTAACTCTTCGACGATGGCCAGCCCCAGGCCGGAACCGCGGCGGCCGTCCTCGCCCCGCGCGCGCGACTTCTCCAGCCGGTAGAAGCGCTCGAAGACGCGCGGCAACTCCTCTTCGGGGATGCCCGGCCCGGTGTCGCTGACAACGCCTTCGACCGTGTCGTTTACCTGGCGCACCGCCAGCACGACCCGCCCGCCGGCCGGCGTATAGGTGAGGGCGTTATCGGCCAGATTGGTGAACACCTGCACCAGGCGGTCGTGGTCCCCCAGCACCAGCGGCGTGTTGGGGATGTCGAGCGACAGGTCAATTGCCTTGTCCCGCGCCCGCGGCAGCAGACCGTGCTCCACCTCAATCATCACCTGCCCCAGGTCAAGGAAGTGCTCCGTCAACTGAAATTGGCCCGATTCGAGCCGCGCCAGATCGAGCAGGTCGTTGACCAGGCGCGACATGCGCCCGGCCTCGTTGAAGATCGTCTCGGCCGCGCGGCGGCGTTCGTCGGGTGTGTCAGCCGTGCCGTCCAGCAGCGCCTGACTCCAGCCGGAGATGGCCGTCAGCGGCGTCTTCAGGTCATGGGAGACGTTGGCCACCAGATCGCGCTGGGCACTCTGTGTCGCGTTCACTTGGGCCGCCATGCTGTTGAAACTCTCGGCCACGCCCCGCACCTCTTCCGGCCCCCGCGGTGGCACACGGTGGTCGTAGTCGCCGCGGGCGACGGCCCCGGCGGCCACGGCCAGGTTTCTCAGCGGCTGTACCACTGAGCGCGCCACCAGCGCCGCCAGCAACACGGCCAGCAAGAAAGCCAGCGCCCCGGCATAGAGCAGCGGACGCAGGAAGTAGGCGCTGAAGAACTCGCCTGCTGTCGGCTCCGGTTCGGCGTAGAAGATAAGCGCGGGGCGCAGCGCGGGGTCTGGTTCCGCGAAGACCAGCCAGCGCGTGCCGTTGGTATGGATGAACGTGCCGAAGATGCTGTCCCGGCCGATGTCGGTCATGACCAGGCTGGCTGGTCGCTCCACCTCTGTCAGCGCGTCGCCCACCCAGTCATCCGTTTCCACTGTGTCGAAGACGATCTCCTGCAGGTTCGCATCGACGACCAGGATGCGCACGGCGGTCTGCTCGGCGGTGTTGAGCAGCAGCCCCTGCAAGTCGTCCCCGGTTGCGCCCGCCTGCCACAGGTCAAGTAGCTCGCGCTGGTTGGTGCGGCTGATGGCCGACAGACGCTCCAGCGACGGCAGCAGTCGCGCGTCGGATACGCCGGCAAAGCCGAACAGGGCCAGGGCGACGATGAGTAGCCCGGCCAGGATGACGGCGACGTAAGACAGTAACAGCCGGCTGCGGAGGGTGCGCGGAGGCATGGTAGCTGGCCCTAGACGAGCCGCTCGCGCGCCTTGGCGCTCAGGTAATCCATCGTCCAGACCATGATAACAATGGCCCAGATGGCTGTGCCGGCGGCCGAATACTGGTTCAGACTGACCCAGATGCGGAACTGCTGGCCGATGCCGCCGCCGCCGACGAAGCCGATGACGGTCGACATGCGGATGTTGATGTCCCACTGGTAGATGATGAAGGCCAGGAAGGGCTGTCTCTTATACACATCTGACGCTGCCGGCGAGCGATCCAGTGTAGATCTCGGTGGCTGCCGTTTCATTAAAAAAAAAAAAACAGCAAAAGAGGAGAAGAAGGATGAAACGACACATAGGACGAAGAAAG
>CALLZA010000322.1 GCA_937858165.1 uncultured Ardenticatenia bacterium | reverse complement strand
GACTTCGGATGGCAGTTGTGCTGCGACCCGCTGCCGATCCCCAGCACGAACAAACCGTAGGGCCCAGTTTCCGGGGGCCAGGTTCCAGGGGAAGAAGCCGTTCGCCCGCTCCCCTGCTCCCCTGCTCCCCTGGCTTCTTGCCACACGGGGTTACCGGCCAGAGGATATTCCAGCCTCTGCCGCTGCTCCAAGTACGCCGTCGAGACCTTGTGGGCCACGCGGCGCATGCGGCCGAAGTAGGCCGCCCGCTCGGTGACGCCGACGGCCCCGCGCGTATCCAGCACGTTGAACAGTTGCGAGCACTTCAGGTTGTAGTCGTGGGCCGGGGCGACCAGACCGGCCTCCAGGCAGCGCAGCGCCTCGCGCTCATAGGTGTCGTAGATGCCCTTCAGCGCGTCCACGTCGGCCACGTTGAAGTAGTAGTGGCAGTGCTCGATCTCCGCCTGCAACAGGGCGTCGCCATAGCCAACGCCCGCGCCGTACTCCATCTCCCACACGCTGTTCTTGCCCTGCAACGCCAGAGCGATGCGATCCAGCCCATAGGTGATCTCCACCGACACCGGGTTCAGGTCGAGGCCGCCCGCCTGCTGGAAGTAGGTGTACTGGGTGATCTCCTGCCCGTCGAGCCACACCTCCCAGCCCAGCCCCCACGCGCCCAGGGCCGGCGACTGCCAGTTGTCTTCCACAAAGCGGATGTCGTGCTCGCGCTGGCTGATGCCGATCGCCTCCAGGCTCTTCAGGTACAGCTCGATCGGGTTGCCGGGGTCGGGCTTCAGGATGACCTGCAACTGGTGGTGCTGCTGCATCCGGTTGGGGTTTTCGCCGAAGCGGCCGTCGTCGGCACGGATGCTCGGCTCGACGTAGACGACGTTCCACGGCTCCGGGCCGAGGACGCGCAGGATGGTGGCCGGGTTCATCGTCCCCGCGCCGACCTGCACGTTGTAGGGCTGCCAGACGAGGCAGCCCTGCTCCTGCCAGTACGCCAGCAGGCGGAGGATCATTTGTTGGAAGTTGAGAGTAGGCATAGTTGTCAGTAACCAGTATTTAGTCGTGGGGAGAATAGCTATCAAAAAGGAGTGGCTTGAATTAGACCTCCCCTTCATCGTAACCCTGTCGAATTGGTGATGCGAACAGCGATTATACCACGGGCGGCGGCAGACCTCACGCAAAGATCGCTAAGGACGCAAAGACCGCCAAGCTCAGACTTCTGAGCTTGGCGGTCTTTGCGTCTCTTTGCGCCCTTAGCGATCTTGGCGTGAGGTTCTTCTTCTTACTCTTCCGCGGCCGCGACCTCGGCCTCGCGCCGCAGCCGGTGGAGAAAGTCGACCGACTTCAGGTCGCGCTCCAGGATGTGGGTCAGGTAGGCGTAAAGGATGCGCTCGACCTCGTGCAGCACCACCGGCCGCAGCCGCAACTGGCTGACGGTGGCCCACGGCCGCGTCTGCAAGTAGCGCATCACCTTCACCGCCACGGCCGAGACGGGCACGGCCCGCGGGTCGGTCGGGCCACAGTTGGGGCACAGCAGACCGCCCAGCTCGGCGCTGAAGAACTGGTCCTGCTCGACGATGGCCTCGGCGCAGGCGACACAGTTGAACAGCCGCGGCTGGAAGCCGGTCAGCGACAGCAGCCGCAACTCGTAGTAGCGGGCCAGCAGCAGCGGCTCGTCGCTGGCGGCCAGCGTCTCCAGGGCCAGCGTCAGCAGGTCGAAGATGTCGCGGTGGGGGTCGTCGTCGACGGTGAAGCGGTCGAGCAGCTCCACGGCGTAGCCGGCGTAGGTCGCCCGCACCAGGTCTTCGCGCAGCGCGGCGTAGGTCGCCACCGTCTCGGCCTGGGTCACAATGTCGAGGTCGCGCCCCACAGCCACGAGGAACTTGCTGCGCATGAACAGCTCCACGTGGCCCGTCTTGCGGCTCTGCGGCTTGCGCGCCCCCTTGGCGATGGCCCGCGTCTTGCCGCGGTCGGCGCTGAACAGCGTCAGCAGCCGGTCGGCCTCGCCGAAGTCGCTGCGGCGGATGACGACGGCTTCGGTGCGGTAGGTGCGTTCGCGTGGCATGACGTAGTGTACCTCAGAAAGGAATGGCACGCTGATAACGCTGATTCGGCGCTGATTTTTGCTGCTCAGAAACGCTGGTTCTGAGCAGCGAAAATCGGCGTTGAAATCGGCCGCCCTCAACGGGCAGGCACCGGCAGCGACAGCCACGGCGTATTGACAAACCCCGCCGCCGGGTCGCTGCGATACATGGCCACGCGCACCGCCACCGGAGCGCTGCCCGCCGGCACAGGCAGCAGGTAGCTATCGCGCACGATCTCCCCCGCCCGCCAACGCGTCGTCGGATGCCAGCCGTCGACCGGATGCGCCTTGTCGGCCTGGGTCAGAATGTCGGCCGGGCCGGCTGGCGGGTCGGCAGCTACCAGATGGACGGCCGTGCTGTAGTCGAATTCCAGCGGCCCGTCGGCCCCCCAGTAGAGCGTCAGCAGCAGCGTCGCCTCGTCGGCCCAATCGAGCCGGTAGCCGCGCACGCGCGCCCCGTTCTCCAGATCGAAGTCGGTCGGGATGATGCTCGAACTGGTCACCAGCGCCGTCTCAGTGATGATGGGCGAAGGGCTGATCTCGACCACGCCCGGCGCGGCCGAGGCCAGATAGAGCGGGCCGAGGCGCTCCTCGAAGGCGCTCAGCGGGAAGATGCGCAACGTCTGGTCGGGCAACAGCAGCCGCCGGCCGCGGTCGATGATGTCCTGTGGCCGGGCGTTGTGGTCAACCAGGTTCAGCCCGGCCAGCCGCCCGCCGAAGCGCTGCTCATAGGTCAGCGTCCAGTAGTCGGTGCCCCACGGCACGAGCTGTCTCTTATACACATCTGACGCTGCCGACGAGCGATCTAGTGTAGATCTCGGTGGTCGCCGTATCATTAAAAAAACAAACAAAAAAAAGAAAAAAAAAGAAGAACGAAAAAAGAGCAATCACACAGGGAGTATGAGAAGGG
>CALLZA010000321.1 GCA_937858165.1 uncultured Ardenticatenia bacterium | reverse complement strand
CTATCCGACTTATTCATGTGTTGTATCTCTTCCCTCTGTGCTGTCTTTCTTTTATTTGTTTTTTTTTTAATGATACGGCGACCACCGGAATCTACACTAGATCGCTCGTCGGCAGCGTCAGATGTGGATAAGAGACAGCCCTCGCCCTAAGCCTTTTCCGGGGGCGAGGGGACAAGAACCTTCTCCCTAGCCCTCTCCCGGAGGGCGAGGGGACAAGACCGCGCCAAAGGGCCGGCTGTCGCGGGCGCGGCCGAGGTGGACGAGGAACCACGCCGGGTCGGTCGTCCGCACGCCCTTGAGCGCCCACTCCAGTTCGATGTAGGCGGCGCGGAAGCGGGCGCGCTCCAGGTGGGCGGCGATGGCCGGATAGACGGCGATCATGCGGGCCACGAACGACTCGCCGTAGCTACTGATGAGCGCGGCCGTGTCGGCCGCCGGGTCACCCCAGCCCGCCTCGCCGAAGTCGAGGACGCCGGTCAGCACGCTGTTGGGATCGGCCAGTAGGTGGTAGGCGGCCAGATCGTTGTGGATGAGCGCCGGCTGGTAGGTCATGTCCAGGCGGCCGTCGAGCACCGGCGCAAACAGGTCTTCGATGGCCGCCTGCTGATCGGCCCACAGGTGGGGGAAGAGTTCGGCGCGGATGGCGGCTAGGTGGTCGCGCCAGAGGGCAGGGGAGCGGAGGGGCGAGGGAGCAGGGGGGAGGCCGGCGGCGGTCAGGGCGTCGCTGGGAACCGTGTGCAGGTCGCGTAGGAAGGCGGCCAGGTCGGCGGCGAAGCGGTCTTGCGCGGCCGGCGGCAGGCGTAGCAGCTCGTGGCGATAGAGGGGCCGGCCGGGCAGCAGGCGGTAGGCGACGAACGGGCGCACGTCGTCAGCAGTGAAGTCCGGCACGGCCGTATTGACATAACGATGGATAAGAGCCAGTAAGTTGGCCTCTTCGCGCAGCCGCGCCCGCGATTCGTCGCTGCGCGGAAAGCGGCAGACCCAGTCGCCGATGATGATGACGAAGTTGTTCAGACCATAGGGGTCGGCGCGGAACGGTTGGCCGGCGAGCGACGGGTTCCAATCGTAGATGTGGGTCAGGCAGTCAGCGATGTCCATGGCGCGATAGTAGATCAATCGTGCGCCTGGCGTCAACAGGCGCGGCCATTGTGATGCTACCCTAAGGGCATGAAACGCTACACGCTGCTGCTGGTCGTGTTCCTGGCGCTGACGGCTTGCGTTTCGGATGAGAACGGGCCGCCGGCAGACTTCACCGTTCTTCTAACCCCCTGGGTGCATCGCACCTTCTGAAGTGCGTTGCACCTTCTGGGGCACTCAAGAAAGCGCGTCGCATAGGGAAGAATCAATGTCTGAATCTTCGTATGACTACTCCACCCGGTCGGGCGTGCGGCCGATCGCCTGGGACGAGTTCCACGGCCTGGTGAAGGCCCTGGTTGTGGCCGTCGCGCCGTGGCGGCCGGAGGTGGTGCTGCCGGTGCTGCGCGGCGGGGCGTATGCCGGGACGTTGCTGGCCCACCTGTTGCAGATTGAGGTCCACCCGGTGCGCCTGTCGCGGCGGCAGGATGACGTGGTGGTGCGCGAGACGCCGCGGTGGCTGGTGGAGCCGCCGGCGGCCGTTGCCGGGCGGCGCGTGCTGGTGGTGGACGAGATGTGCAGCAGCGGCCAGACGCTGCGGATGGTGAAGGCGCGGGCGCTGGAACTGGGCGCGGCCGAGGTGCGCACGGCGACACTCTACGCCCATACCTGGGGCGCGGCGGCCGTGGACTACACCGGGCTGATTACCGACGCGCTGGTCATGAACCCGTGGGATCGCGAGGTGTACCGCGACGGCGCATTCATCTTCCACCCGGAGTACGCCGTGGCGCTGGCGCAGCAGGGGGTGGGCGCGGATGCGTCACTGCTCATCCCGGCCCCATCCTTCGTCGTGGCCAAAGGGGAGTAATGAAGAGCTCGCGCCGAGGACGCGAAGAACGCAAAGAGCGTCCTTGGCGTGAGCTCTTCCTACCCGACCTTCAAACCAAGGCTCCGCCGCGCAGCCGTCTCGGCCACGAGCGCCAGCCAGAACACGGCTCCCAGCACGACCGGCAGTAGCGTGCTGACCGCGGCCACACCGACAACCAGGGCCACCGCCAGCAGGACGACGGCCGTCAACGGGTGGAGCAGCCAGAAGCGACCGCAGTTGGCATAGGTGTTGCGCCAGGAGCGGTCGGTCGCGGCCAGATAGAACGGCCAGTAGAACAGGTTCAGCCCCAGCCAGACTAGCAACCCCGCCAGCCACAGCCAGCGCAACCCGGCCCAGACGCCGGGCACGTTCCAGAAGACGGAGATGTTATAGAGGCCAATGCCGATGACCAGCAGATTGGGCAGCCCCCAGCGCCAGGCGGGCCAGAAC
>CALLZA010000320.1 GCA_937858165.1 uncultured Ardenticatenia bacterium | reverse complement strand
TTGCTAACTGTGTAGGCAGATGTCTTTAGTTATAGTTAGTAGCGATGAATGTTGTTGTGTTTTTTTTTTGTTTTCAAGCAGAAGACGGCATACGATATCTAGTACGGTCTCGTGGGCTCGGAGATGTGTATAAGAGACAGGATGTAGCCGGCCGCAGTGTGGGCGGTAACGTGGACACGGCCGTCAGCAGCCACGACCATCTCGTAGCCAAACGGGTAGACCGGCTCATAGGGTAACGACTCCAATCGCCACCCCTGGGGCGTCTGGCGGGCGTAGCGCAAGGTTGCCACCTCCTGTGTGCCGCCGTCGCCGGGTTGGTAAACGGTCTTGAGGTAGAGAGCATGGACGCGGCCGCGGCCGTCGATGCCCATGATCGGCGCATTGTAGGCCGGGCCGGGCGCTTCCAGCATTTCGACCACGGGCGCGCTGCCGCGATAGGTCAGGTGATAGACGGCGTTGCCGCCGTAGACGGCGTGGAGCGTGCCGTCGGGGGCCAGGGCGGCGGCGCGGTTGGAGAGGGCATCGATGCGCGGTGGGCAGTCGAGGCACTCCGTAACCCAGGGGGCGGCGAAGGGATCAGCCGCGGCCCGCCCGGCGAGCAGCAGTGGCAGGGCCGCGGCCGCCAGAAAGAGCAGTGAGCGCATCAGGCGGAACATTGTCATGTACCTCCGTCGCACAGTTTAGCACGAAGTGTCAACCGCGGTTGACGGTTTCACAAGCGAGAATGGCACGCAGAAGACGCAGATGATAGTGATGGACGCCACAAGACCTCATCCCTCTGATCAGCGTACATCGGCTAAATCTGCGGGATCTGCGTGCCATTCTTCTGCCAGCCACGATGTATGTCTGGACTTTTCCCGGATGGCTTTGTCGTTGCCGCGTCTTTGCGCTACCCTCTCCCCATGTACGTTGGCGACCCGATCACGGTGGCGTTTGACCGCCCGCCGCTGTTCAGCAAGCGGCCACACTGCCCCGATCGCTTCACGTGGCAAGGGGAGATGTTTACCGTGGCCGAGGTGCTGGTGCAGAACACCAACTTTGGGCGGCGCGGTCGCATGGCCCAGAACATGCAGCCGGAGCACGCCCAGCGGGCGGCGCAGCGCGGCTCCTGGGGCGTCGGCCGCTATAGCTTCCGCGTGCGCACCACGGTCGGCCGGGTGTTCGACATCTACTACGACCGCGCCCCCAAGGATATCGACCACCCCGAGGGGCAATGGTTTCTGCGCGCCGAGCTGCCGGGCGAAACGGGTGGCGCTGCGTAAACGAGTGGTTGACACTTATCAGGTAAACGGGGCGGCGTAGGCCGGCCATTCCCGCCCCTGTTTCAAGTTCGATGTTCACGTTGGGAACTAAAAAAGGAATCCAGAGCGCGCACGCTCTGAATTCCTTCTTTAATTGCTAAATCCTGATTCGCTTAGGCGATTTGGTGAATGCTGCAATAGTCACTGCCGTCAATCGCGTCGCGCTTGCAGCGGGTGCCGGCCTTGGTCATGGCGGCGCACTGGCGCTCGGGGGCGGCGTCGGCCAGCGCTTCGGCCGCGTCGTGGGCCTTGGTCGCGGCCAAGTCGGCCACCTCACCGGCCTTGGTCGCGGCGGTGTCGGCCAGTTCGCTCACCTTGTCGGCAGCGTCATGGGCCGTTTCGCTGACCTTCGTCGCGACCTCATCGGCCGTTTCGCCGGCCATTTCGGCCGCGGCATCGGTTGACTCGGCCGCTCGACCCAGGCGCGCCTCCAGCGCATCGGCCATGCGGCGGGCCGCGTCGCCCGCGCCGCGTGTGGCTGTGCCGAAGAAAGCCGTCACGCCACCGACGACCTGTGAGGCCGCGCTCGACGCCGACCCGGCCGCCCGCTCGACCGCCTCGCCAACGACCGTCGGCCCGCCGTCGTGCCCCTTGTCGCGCTCGATGAGGATCGACACCTGGGCAAACCAGGCGGCGATCAGGGCCAGTACCGTGGCCGAACCGAGCACCAGCGCCCCGGCGATGCCGGCGTAGAGGGGAATCTCTAACAGGTTGCGGCCGTCCTTGTCCTGAATGGTGATCTTGCGCACGGTCGCCTCGCGCAAGAGGGATTGTACCGTCTCGATCAGGTCGCCACCGGTCACGGACACGCGCTCAGTGAAGGTGCGTCCCGCCTCGACGGCTTCGTCGGCCATCTCTTTCATCTCATCAGTCATCGTTTTCCTCCGCAGTTAGAGCCACAGATGACACCGGTTACCCGGATTGCCCGGTGTGGGCAATCCGGGTAACCGGTGTCATCTGTGGACAACGTCTTCTTAGGCAACGGCCGCCTGAACGTCGGCGACCATCTCTTCAACCGCTTCCTCGACCTGAGTCGGGGCGGCTTCGTACTCGATGAGGATGGAAACGCGCGTCAGCCAGGCGGCGACGAGCAGGACGGCCGTCCACGGGCCGACGAAAAGCGCCCCGGCGACGCCCAACACCAGCGGAATCTCCACCAGCGTCTTGCCGCTCTCACTCTTGACGGTGATCTTGCGCACCGTCGCTTCCTTTGCCAGGCGGCCGAGCGTTTCGCCCAGGTCGCCGCCGCGCACGCTGATCTGCTCCGTCCAGCGCTTGGCGGTATCTTCCACCTTGTGGGCAGCGCCCTTCAGTTCTTCCTCAATGTGGATGGTCTCATCACTCATGGTTAGCTTACTCCGTTCTCCAGGATTCCGGTTTCCCTGGTGGAACCCGGGCTTTAAATGGTATTGCCTTTACGCAGCGCGTCACGGGAAGTTGCGGGTGGGCAGGAAGTGAACGGCAATTGGCGGCAGGGGAAATTGCTGGGTGCCGAGCGCGTCACAGCCAGCCGACGGCCCACGACTGCAACCATAGTATGACGCATTGCGTCATCTTTGTCAAGGGGCTGGAGGACGCGGTGTTATCACCGAGCCACTGAAAGGCACCCGTCGTTCGACTTGACATAGTGTTTCACGGGAAACAATTGTTGAGCTGTTGCGGCACGTAGGGATCGTCAGGTGGGTTGGACACCGGCACGAGGGTGCGCCGCGCCTGGGCAGACGCAACGCACCCCACCACAGCGACCGGAGCGCCCCGGCGGAGCGTGTCGGTGTGACCTTGTAGGAAACAACCGCACGCTCCAGCGTCAGCATACCTCACCCCCGGGCCGAATAACGCCACAATGACAGGAATGGCACGCGGAAGACGCTGTTTTAGCTGATTCTCGTTGAGCAATGGCGGGGCTGGGCGGCGCTCAGCTAGTTAAGCAGTGTGTTGCCGCGGCTGACAAAGGGCCGCATTTGGGCTACTGTTATCGTGGAGGTGGTCCATGACGCCTGAGGAGCGCTTTTGGAACCGGCGGCGGTTGGCCCAGACGTTGACGGCCATCGCTGCCCTGTGGACGGTGGTGGCGGCGCTGACGTTGCTGGGCGGCTGGCGGGGTTCGGCCGCGGCGCGGGCGGCGGTCGATTGGACGGCGGTGCCAGGCACGGTGACGGCCGTCGAAGCCGGGGGCGTCGCGCAGCGCGGCCTGGCTCTTTTACACATCTCCCGGCCCCCGCGACCGTCCCAGACACCGCAATGCCGCTTCTGGCTGGAAAACAAAAAAAA
>CALLZA010000319.1 GCA_937858165.1 uncultured Ardenticatenia bacterium | reverse complement strand
TTGTGAATTCCGCTGCATCACGCTGTTGTTTTTGTGTTGTATTTTTTTTTTTTTTAATGGTGCGGCGACCACCGAGATCTACACTAGATCGCTCGTCGGCAGCGTCAGATGTGTATAGGAGCCAGCGGTGACCCCATCTGGGCCAAGATCGTGTCCACGCCGGCCCAGGGCGTCGTCGACGGCCAGACCACCGGCGGCACGCCGCTGAGCCGGCTGGTGAACGACCCGACAGCGTGGTACTCGCAACTCGACCCGCGCTGGGCCAAGACGGCTGTCGGCCACGGTCAGCAGCGCATCGAGTCGTGGGGCTGCCTGATGAGCTGCATGGCCATGGTCCTGACCGCCCACGGCCGCCGCCTCACCCCCCTGGAGCTAAACGACCGGCTGAAGAGCGAGGGCGACAACGGCTTCCGTGGCGGCAACGTGCAGTTCATCGGCCCGACCTACGTGCTGAGCGGACTGCGGCAAGGCAACAACAAACGCACCTATGAGAACCCGGTGCTCGACGCCACGACGTGGGACAGCGAAGACCAACTGGCCCGCATCGACCGCAACCTGGCCGCCGGGGCCATCGTCCTGGCCCAGGTGGACACGCGCCCCAACGACGGCCTCTACAACTCCAACATCGAGCAACACTGGGTCATCATCGTCAAGCGCACGCCCGACGGCGGCGACTACCTGATCATCGATCCGGTCGTGCCCGCCGATCAGGTGCGCAACCAGCCGCGCTCGCTGATGCTCAAGTATGGTGACCGCAAAGCCAATCGCAGCAACGACGAGAACTTGCGGCAGGCGATAAAGTCGACGTTGGTCTATTACATGTAGGTCAGGATGATTCCTGCCCGCGGCGCGGGCAGGAATCATCCTGACCTACGTTCGACCCCGCTTGTCGCCCCTCCGACTCCATGCTATACTTTCTCAACGTTCCCTGGCCGGCGAAATCCGGAGGGATGGCAGAGCGGACGATTGCAGCGGTCTTGAAAACCGCAGTGGACGCAAGTTCACCGGGGGTTCGAATCCCTCTCCCTCCGCCTGTTGACAACCGAGCGCGACACGCTTCGCCCGCCCATGGGGAGGTGCCAGAGAGGTCGATTGGGGCCGCCTGCTAAGCGGTTACCGGGGTAAAACTCGGTCATGGGTTCGAATCCCATCCTCCCCGCTCCATGTTGGCGACGCGGCTTAGATGAGTGGGCCGCGTCGAGGCTTGCCAAGCGCGCGCGTTTCGGGTATGCTTAGCGGTGTTAGGAAATGCGCCCTTAGCTCAGTGGATTAGAGCGCATGGCTACGAACCATGAGGCCGGGGGTTCGAATCCCTCAGGGCGTACTCGATCGAGTTTCGGAGAGCGGGCTATACTTGACGTATAGCCCTTTTGCTTTGTAGGGGCCAAAACACAGCACCATGAAAACCCCCGCCGGCAAAGAGTGCCGTTTCTACTACCAGGACTTCTTCCGCGGCCGTTCGGAGCAGGAGTGCCGCCTGATCAAGGCCAACGCCCGCTCGCCCGAGTGGCAGCCGAAGGATTGCGCCAACTGCCCCGTGCCCGACATCCTGGCCGCCAACAGCAACCCCAACCTGGTGCTGGAAGCGACGGTCAAGCCGGGCATCCTGGGCATTGGCCGCCATGTGGACGTGCGCGCCTTTTGCAGCCGCCACCTGATCGACGTGGACAAGCCCGAAGTCGGCTGCCCCCAGTGCGCCGCCGAGCGCCCCGGCATGCGCGAGCTTTTTGGCGACATCAAGTAAGACCTCACGCAAAGATCGCCAAGTGCGCAAAGAAGAGTTCTCTCTTGGCGGCCTTAGCACCGCGATCTTGGGGTGAGCTTTTCCGCCTCTGAAATCTGCTCAATCTGCCCAATCTGCGGATAACCCTCTTAATCGGTGTCATCTGTGAAATCTGTGGTTACACTTCCCCAGCAATGAGCACCATCCAAGCCATCCTGCTCGACCTTGACGACACGCTGCTGGGCAACAACACGACCGAGTTCATGCAGCGCTACTTCGCCCTGCTGGGCAAGTATGCCCAGCCGGTCATGGACAACGACACCTTCCTGCCCCACCTCATCCAGGCCACGCAGGCCGCCATCCGCAACACCGACCCCGCACACACCAATGCCGAAATCTTCTGGGCCAACTTCGAGGCGTTGACCGGCGGCCGACGGGCGGATCTGGAGCCGTTTTTCAGCCGCTTCTACGAGAGCGATTTCGCCCAGCTGCGGCCGTCAACACAGGTGCGCCAGGCGGCGGCCCACCTCGTCCGCGCCGCCTTCGCCCGCGGGCTGGCCGTCGTCATCGCTACCAACCCGCTCTTCCCGGCCACGGCCATCGAACAGCGGCTGGCCTGGGCCGGCGTGCCGGTCGATGAGTTCCCCTACGCCCTGGTGACGACGTACGAGAACATGCACGCCGCCAAGCCGCAACCGGCCTACTACCGCGAAATCCTGGCCGCCATCGACTGCCCGCCGGAGCGCGCCCTGATGGTCGGCGACGACTGGAAGAACGACATCGCCCCGGCGGCGGCCGTCGGCCTCCACACCTTCTGGATCGCCCCCATCGACGCCGAGCCGCCCGACCGGACACTGCTCAACGGCCAGGGGTCGCTCGACGTGCTGGCCGAGATGGTGGCCGGCGGCTGGCTGGAGCCTGTCTCTTATACACATCTCCGAGCCCACGAGACCGTACTAGATCTCGTATGCCGTCTTCTGCTTGAAAAAAAAAAAGAAAAATAAAAACAAAAAAAAATGAAAAAAAAAAACAAAAAAAATAGTAAGAAATATACACTAAGATACAACATATGACAAGGTCAACTAAACACGACACAAGACACGAACACATGACAGTCGTCGAGAAGGAAACGTATGATCAAGACAAGACTGCACATATAGCACA
>CALLZA010000318.1 GCA_937858165.1 uncultured Ardenticatenia bacterium | reverse complement strand
TCTCTGTCTCGTCCCTCTCTGTCGTCTTTTCTTTATTGTCTTTTTCTCATTGTGTTTTCCCTTCTTCTCTTTCTGCCTCTCCTCCATGTTTTTTCTTTCTTTTTCTTTTTTTTTACTCTTCTTTCTACTTTCATCTTTGTTCTCTCTTTTTTTTTTTTTTTTAATGATACGGCGACCACCGAGATCTACACTAGATCGCTCGTCGGCAGCGTCAGATGTGTATAAGAGACAGGGGTTATATGTTCGATCACATCTTGCCAGCGTTCCAGCGTCTCCGGCGTCAGTCGCAACCGGTCGGCCAGGTCGGCGGCCGCGGCTGGGTGGCGGTCGCGCAGCCACTCGTAGACGCCCAACGCCGTTTGTAGATGCCAGCGGCACATGTAGTTGGTGAAGCTGTTGTTGTCCACGTGTTCGTGGTACTCATCGGGGCCGATGACGCCGCGAATCGCGTAGCGGCGTCGACCATCGGCCTCTTCCAGCTCGGCCCGTTCCCCCCAGAAGCGCGCCCCGTCGAGCACCATCTCCGCGCCGTAGTCGCGCAGAAAGGCGTCGTCGCCGGTGACGCGCCAGTACTGCATGATGGCGTAGGCGATGTCGGCCGTAATGTGAATCTGGATGTCGCCCGTCCAGATGCGCACGAGTTTCTTCGGATCGCTGAAATGAGGCACCCACGTCGGCGTGACCTCGTCGCCTGTCTCGGCGCTCTCCCACGGGAATTGCGCGCCGGGGAAGCCGTTGCCGGCGGCCTTGCGGCGCGCGCCGGGCAGGCCGTGGTAGCGGTACATGAGCATGTTGCGGGCCAGCGTCGGGAAGGTGTAGATCAGATAGGGCAGGATGAAGATCTCCGTGTCCCAGAAGACGTGGCCGCGATAGCCGTAGCCGCTGAGCGTCTTGGCCCCAATGCTGACCCGCTCGTCGTGTTGCGGCGCGGCGGCCAGCAGTTGGAACAGGTTGAAGCGCATGGCCAATTGGGCCTCTTCGTCCCCCTCGATGTGTACGTCCCCTTCGCGCCAGACGGCACCCCAGGCCGCGACGTGCTCGGCCCGCAGCCGGTCGTAGGTCGCACCGCTTAGCTCCGCCAGAGCGCGAGTGGAGACCCCTGAGGTGTCCGCCACCTCTGAGGTCTGGGACGGGTCCCGGTCGGTGGTGATGGCGACCAGCTTGTCCAGTTGCAGCGTCTGACCTGGTTTCAGGTCGGCCGCGGCCGACAGTGCGGGGTAGCCGGGGCACAGGTCGGGTGCCAGGGGTAGGCTGTCGGCGGCCGACGTCTCAGCGGCCAGCGACGCGGCCACAGCCACGGCGCGGCCGGTGTGGCGGGTGTGGGCGCGCAGCCAGACGGCGTCGCCGTTCTTGCCCTGGTCGGCCAGATTGAGATGGAGCAAGTCCTGGTTGGCTACGTGGCCGTCGATGCCGGCGCGCACGGTCACAGCGCAGGGGTGGGAGACGGCCGTCACGAGCACACGAATGGCGGCGACGTGTTGGCGGGGGTAGGCGATGAAGCGTTCAAAGAGCAGATCGACCGTTTTGCCGTTGGGGGCCTGCCACAGCACGGCGCGGCGCAACACCCCAGCGCGCAGGTCGGTATAGCGCCGGAAGTCGAGCACCCGCCCCTGGTCGAGCCGAAAGTCGTCGCCGTCGATGGTCAGGTTCAGCCGCAGCCAGTTGGGCAGGTTCACCAGTTCGGTGAAGACGATGGGCATGTCGTCCCAGATGCCGTGGACGAAGGTCAGGGCCGATTCGCCGGGGTAGCCCTCTTCAAACGTGCCGCGCGTGGCGAAGCGGCCGTTGCCGAGGGTAAAGATCGTCTCGGTGTGGTGCAGCTCGGCGGCGGCGGCGGGCGCGAAACCGGTCTGGACGACGTGCCAGACGGGGTCGAAGGCGGCGGCGGCGGCCAACTCATCCAGCGTCACGCCGCGCAGGTCATCGCGGCGAGTGACGCGGCCGCGGCCGAGCAACCCGCCAAACCGGTCGGCCGGGCCGAGGGCCAGCGCGGGCATGCCGGCGGCCAGCGCGGCCTCTACGCCGGCGGCGGCGTCTTCGACCACCAGACAGCCGGCGGCCGGCGCGCCCAACCCGGCGGCGGCGAAGCGGAAGAGATCGGGATAGGGTTTCTGGCGCTCGACGCTGTAGCCGTCGGCCAGTGCCGCCAGCCGGTGGGCGATGCCCAGCCGCTCGCAGACGGGGCGGGCGTTCTTGCTGGCCGAGGCCAGCGCGTAGGGGATGCCGGCGGCGTCGAGGGTGTCGAGCAGGCTGGCCACACCGGGCAATAGGTCGTTGGGGCCGATGCGGTCGAGCGACTCTTCGTAGTAGCGCTGCTTGCGGGCCATCATCGCCTGCATCTGCTCGTCCGTGGCCGGGCGCCCGCCCAGCACGACCAGCAGCGACTCGCGCCGGCTGATGCCGCGACAGCGCTCGTTGGCCGCGCGGTCAAACGGCAGGCTCTCCTCGTCGGCCAACCGCTGCCACGCCTGGTAGTGGTATTCGGCGGTGTCGGTGATGACACCGTCGAGGTCGAAGATGAGGGCTGTTGGGGTCATGGTTGGTAGTTAGTAGGCAGTAATCAGTAATCAGTGATCAGCAGGTCGTCAGCAGGTCAGTGTTTGTAGTTGAGCGCTTTAGCGCGATTTGCCTTACCGCTCGATTCACGCACGACAAGCTCCGGCCTGTCTCTTATACACATCTGACGCTGCCGACGAGCGATCTAGTGTAGATCTCGGTGGTCGCCGTATCATTAAAAAAAAAAAAACATAAGAACACACAGGGTGCCCGCACAACAATATCAGAGACCAGCACAGATAGCAGTGAGAAGACGAACAATACACAACAGCAAGTGAAGCGAAGCCGTAAACGAAACTAATAGAAAACGAACACGAAAGCGAATGTACGAAG
>CALLZA010000317.1 GCA_937858165.1 uncultured Ardenticatenia bacterium | reverse complement strand
CGGTCTCGTGGGCTCGGAGATGTGTATAAGAGACAGCGACGAAGGTGACGAGTTTCATGCGCCGTCACTCCTCGAAAATGGCGACCGCCCGGCAGAAGCCGGCGGAGGCCTTGTGGATCTTGAAGGGGAAGCAGGCGATGGTGAAGCCGGTCGCCGGCAGCTGGTCGAGATTGGTCATCTTCTCGATATGGCCATAGGCGCGCACCATCCCGGCGCGGTGGCCCTCCCAGATGAGGCCGGCGTCGCCCGTCTCCGCATATTTGCGCGCCGGATGGACGACGGGCGCATCCCCGCCCCCAGCCCGTCCCAGGTGTCCCGGCCCCGCCAGATGCGCCGCAGGACGCCGTCCGAGCCGCTCTGGGCCGGCACGTGCAGCCAGGGCCAGACCTTGTCACCCAGGGCGCCGCTGGCGTCGAACGGCGCGCGGGCCGCCAGGCGGATGGCGAGCGAACGGGCGCGCAGCTCGCTTTGGCGATTCAGGATCCGGCCCATCCCCGCCTCCCCGAAGACGGAGGGGAGACCCACCCCGAGGAGGCTGACGAGCGGGAACACGAGGGGGAAACGCCGGGCCAGGCCAAGGCGCCGCTGGGAAAACCAGGGCAAACGCGCGGCTCGGGGGCCCCCGGAGGCCCCCCGGGACAGGCACGGGGGCGAGGCCTGCGGCGAGATTGAACTCAGCTGCTTTCCGCGGATGCTGGGCTTCGCGTTCAAGCCCGTCAGCTTCTGGATCTGCCACGACGCCGCGGGCGCCGTGCGCGCGCTCGCGACTGCGCACGTGGGCGGGCGCGGGCTCGCTCCCATAGCGCGGCTCGCAGCGCCACGAGCAATCGGCCAGCCGGGGGTAGGGGGCGCGTCGGGGTCGTCCGGCCCGCCGTTGTGGCGGACGAACACAACCGACACGCCGGCTGCCCGCGCGCGGGTAGTCAATGCCACCAGCCGCTCCAGCACGACGGGGCCGTTGTAGACCGGGTCGGGTTCGAACAGGTGCACCTGGGGGTTGATGAGGACGAGAGCCATTGTGGTCATGCGGGGATTATAGTGGCGTTGGGTGCAACAACCCAACGCCACTATAATCGTCGTCATGTCCATGAAACAAAATGTAGTCACCGGGCCGGCCTATGCCCGTGTCGCGTTTGATGCCGTGGCTGACGCGGCGGCGGTTGTTGTGGCCGGCAAAGCCCGTTTTACGGTACTGACGCCGCGGTTGATTCGGATGGAGTATAGCGCCGACGGCCACTTCGAGGATCGCCCCAGCCAGGTCTTCTGGCATCGCCGCCAGCCCGTGCCGCCCTTCGAGGCGCGGCGCGAGGGAGACGGCCTGACGCTGACGACCGAGGCGCTGCGCCTGGTCTATCGCGGCGGCGACTTCGCGCCGGATAGCCTCAGCGTCGCCCTGCTGCCCGACGGCCCAACGTGGCGCTATGGCGACCGCGACACCGGCAACCTGCGCGGCACGACGCGCACCCTGGACACCATCGACGGCGGCGTGCCGCTCGACCCCGGTCTGCTGTCGCGCGACGGCTGGGTGGTCATAGACGACAGCCGGACGCTGGTCTTCGATGACGGCGGCTGGCTGCGCGCGCGGGTGGTCGGGGCCGACGCGGGCGCGCACGACCTCTACTTCATGGGCTACGCCATGGGCCACAGCCCCGGCTACCGCGCCGCCTTGCGCGACTACACCGCCGTGTCCGGCCGCGCGCCGCTGCTGCCGCGCTGGGCGCTGGGCAACTGGTGGAGCCGCTACTGGGCTTATAGCGACGCCGAGCTGCGGGCGCTGATGGCCGAGTTTCGCGACCACGACACGCCGCTGTCGGTCTGCATCATCGACATGGACTGGCATCTGGTCGACGTAGGCGAGGGCGTCAGTGGTTGGACGGGCTACACCTGGAACCCAGCCCTCTTCCCCGATCCGCCGGGTTTCATCGCCTGGCTCCACGAGCAGGGGCTGCGGACGGCGCTGAACCTGCACCCGGCGTTGGGCATCCGGCAGCACGAGGCGGCCTATGGCGAAATGGGCCGGCGGCTGGAGATAGATGTCAGCGCCGGCAACACCATCCCGTTCGACATCGCCAACCCACGCTTCGCCGACGCCTACTTCGAGGTGCTCCACCATCCATTGGAAGAGATGGGCATTGACTTCTGGTGGATGGATTGGCAGCAAGGGACGGAGACGGCGCTGGGTGGGCTGGACCCGCTGTGGTGGCTCAATCATCTCCACTTCTATGACCTGGCCCGTGACGGCAAGCGGCCGTTCATCTTCTCGCGCTGGGGCGGGTTGGGCAACCACCGCTACCCGATCGGCTTTTCGGGCGATACGATCGTCTCCTGGGCGTCGCTGGCCTTCCAGCCGTACATGACGGCCACGGCGGCCAACGTCGCCTACGGTTGGTGGAGCCACGACATCGGCGGCCACATGCGCGGCATCGAGGACGGCGAGCTGTTCGCCCGCTGGGTGCAGTTCGGCGTCTTCAGCCCCATCTTCCGGCTGCACAGCACCAAGAACCCGTTCCACGAGCGGCGGCCGTGGGCCTACGACGCCGAGGTCGGTCGCGTGGCGCGCGACGCCATGCAGTTGCGCCACGCGCTCATCCCGTACCTCTACACCCTGTCGCGGCTGGACGAGACCGAAGCAGTGTCGCCGGTGCGGCCGATGTACCACGACTACCCCGACCGCGACGAGGCCTACGCCTGCCCCGACCAGTACCTCTTTGGCGATCTCATCGTCGCTCCCTTCATCACGCCGGCCGACCCGGACACGCGCCAGGCGCGGACCGTCGTCTGGCTGCCGCCGGGCGACCGGTACCCCTTCCTCACCGGCCGGGACGTACACGGCCGGCTCTTTAACACACCCGCCCGCCGCGGGGGACGGCCGAGGGGGGGTCTGGGGGGTG
>CALLZA010000316.1 GCA_937858165.1 uncultured Ardenticatenia bacterium | reverse complement strand
CTCTGTCTATGATCAGTCCGACAGTTTCTCATATTATCATGCAGAGTGGTAGCGGTTGTGTAGTTTCGATATCGTATTTACTTGTCTGATCAGTTCTGCTTGATTGCGTGACTTCAGCTGATGCACTTCGCGGCTCTGGCATGTATTTTTTTTTTTTCAAGCAGAAGACGGCATACGAGATCTAGTACGGTCTCGTGGGCTCGGAGATGTGTATAAGAGACAGGGCTGGAGACGGTCGCCCTGCGCATCTTCAACGCCTATGGGCCGGGGCAGAGCTTGCCGACATCGCACGCGCCGGTCGTGCCCCGTTTCTTGCAGGCGGCGCTGAGCGGCGGGTCGCTGGTCATCTATGGCGATGGTCGGCACACGCGCGACTACGTCTACGTCGATGATGTGGTGGATGCCTTGGTGGCCGCGGCCACTGCCAAAGGGATCAACCGCGCCGTCATTAACGTTGGCAGCGGGCAGGAGACGAGCGTCGCCGACCTGGCCGCCCATATCCAGACGGCCACCGGACGCGAGGTGAACGTGCTCTATAACTCACAGAAGGCGGGCGGCGTGGCCCGCCTGGCGGCCGACATCGGGCGCGCGCGGGAGATGTTGGGGTTTCGGCCGGCTATCGATCTGCACGCGGGCTTGCGCCTGACGCTGGAGCGTGACATTCGGTTTCGAAGACCTTAGGTCAAAGCAAAGAAGTGCTGGTGCTAGATTGATCTGGTGACTAAGGCGCGGGACATTGCCTCACTGCCATAGCGCAATTCGCACTTCCGACTCGGCGTCGGCCGCGGCCAGCCGCAGCTTGACGAACACCCACGGCGCGAAGTACGTCACCCACAGCAACAGCAACAGATAGCGCAGAAAGCGCAGTGGCAGCGCCACCCACTCCGGGTCGGTCGGCAGCACCGCCCGCAAGCTCCAGATGCCCAGAGCGACGGCGATACCCAACGCGTAGCGAACGATACGCTGCCAGATCGGCCCATCGGCGCGAAAGCGGACGCGGCTGCTCTCCAGGATCATGCCCACGCCAAAGCCCAGCAGACCGGCCAGCGTCGAGACGACATCCTCGTGGGCGGTCAACTCGGCCGCGGGGACAAACTCGGCCCAGGGCACATCCATATTGGGCGCGCCCAGCAACAGCAGGACGCCCACGTAGACCAGCGCCAGCGCGGCAGGGATGACGATCATGATCAACAGCCGCCGGCCGAGAATACGCCGGCTGAAGCGCTCGGCGAACGCCCGCTGCCAGAAGAGGAACAGCCCCAACACGACCAGACCGAGGATGAATCCGACGATGACATCCTGGATAAAGTGTACGCCCAGGTAGATACGGCTCAGAGACATGAGCAAAATGAACCCCAACGCCAACGGCCACACCCAGCCGCGCCGCACCCAGGCAGCCAGCAATAGATAGACAGCCGTGGCGTGCTGGGCGTGACCGCTGGGCAAGCCATAGCTTTCGGCGTCGCGCAAGCGCACGCTGGGGTCGAGCCAGAAGGGGCGCGGCTGGCGCGCCAGGTTCTTGGCGACGTTGTTGATCGCCGCCGACAAGAGGAAGACGTAGCCCAACTGCCGACCGAGCCGCTTGTCGATCGACCAGTAAACAGCGGGCAACGCCGCCAGATAGAACAACTCCTCACCCATTGACGTGATGAGGGCCATCACGCCCACCAGTTGCGGGTAGTTCTCCTGTAGCCAGATGGTCAGCTCTATACTAAGCCGGTAAAGTTCGTCCATTCCTCTTCCCGTGAGGCGTTATGAGGCTGGGCAGCCCAATCGGGTGACATTGTAGCCCAGGCCGCGCCGGGCAACAACGTGGGGCCAGAATTCAGCCCGCCCTGCAGGCGGTTGCCTGCCTGAGCCAGCCGACTATACTATGTACATTGGTAATGTATGATGGAGGTTGTGTCAATGTCGTCAACTATCCTGATTGTGGAAGACGAAGAGCGAATCCGCCAGTTCCTACAGCGCGGCCTTGGCTTCGAGGGCTATCGCGTGGAAGCCGCCGCCGACGGGAGCACAGCGCTGGAGCTCGCCCGCGACAATCCACCCGACCTCGTTCTGCTCGATCTGATGTTGCCCGGTATCGATGGCCTGGAAGTCTGCCGCCGTCTGCGCGCCGTCAGTGATGTGCCGATCCTGATGCTGACCGCCAAGGAGGCTATCGAGGATCGTGTTGCCGGGCTGGACGCCGGGGCCGATGACTACCTGGTCAAACCGTTCGCCTTTGACGAACTCATGGCCCGTGTGCGCGCCCTGCTGCGTCGCGCCCAACCCAACTTGCCCCAGGTCTACCGCTTTGCCGACCTGGAGCTGGACACCGGCACGCGCCAGGGGCGGCGCGGCGGCGTCACCTTCGACCTGACGGCCAAGGAGTATGAACTGCTGGAGCTGTTCATGCGCCACCCGCGCCAGGTATTAACGCGCGACGTTATCTTCGACCGCGTCTGGAACTACGACTTCGGCGGCGAGAGCAACATCATCGAGGTCTACGTGCGCTATCTGCGCCAGAAAACCGAACAGGGGGGTATGCTGCGACTGATTCACACCGTGCGGGGAATCGGTTACGTTCTCCGCGAGGAGTCATAGCCTCTCCTTGTCCATCCATAAAAGGCTGCTGCTGGTCTCCGCGCTCATCTTCAGCGCCGTCTACTTCCTGTCGTCGCTGGTTGTCTACATCCTGCCGCGCAATCAGATCCTGGCCCAGATCGACGGCGATCTGTACTCCCTGGCCTCGGAACTGATCAACAACGGCTCTGAAGTCGACGCCGACGGCATCATTCGCGTGCCACTGCCGCAAGACCTGGCCACGCTGGAGACGGCATCGACCTTCCTCAACATCGTCAACACGCAAGGGGAGATCGTCGTCCAGTCGAGCAATCTGACCGGCTTCGACACCCTCCTCGACCCGGAGAGTCTGGGCACGCAGGAGGTCTACCGGCTGGTCAGCCACGACGACACGCAACTGCGCGTGCTGACCGTGCCTTTCTATGACAGGGGTGGACAGTTGATGGGCTACATCCAGGTGGCCCGCCTGCTCGATAACTTCGAGGTGTTCAGCCGTGTGCTAAGTCGCGCCCTGCTCATCAACATGGGCGCGGCGTTCGCTTCGCTGGGCGTGCTCTACCTTCTCACCTCGACACTATTTCGCCCGCTGGAAGACATCACGACCGTCGCCCGACAGATCACCCGCGCCGACGACCTGAGCCGCCGCGTGCCCCATAGCAGTCGCACCGACGAGATCGGCGATCTAGCCCGCGCCTTCAACCAGACGCTCGAACGCCTGGAACGCCTCTTCCGTAGCCAGCAGCGCTTCCTGGCCGACGTCTCCCACGAACTGCGCACCCCCCTGACCAGCGTGCGCGGCAACCTGGATCTGATGCGCCGCTTCGGCGAATATGACGAAGAGTCGATGATCGTTATCCAGGACGAAATGGAGCGGATGAGCCGGCTGCTGGGCGACTTGCTCCTGCTGGCCCGCGCCGACACCGGCGGCCTGCCGCTGCGCCACGAGCCGGTCGAACTGGACAACGTCCTGTTCGAGGTCTACCGCCAGATCAGCCGCATCGAGAAACCGGTAACGGTCGAGCTTATCGCCGTCGATCAGGCGATCATCCTGGGTGACGAAGACCGGCTGAAGCAACTGCTGCTCAACCTGGTCGACAACGCCATCAAATACACCCAGCCCGGCGGCGTGGTGCGCCTCAGCCTGGCCAAGGACAGCGGCTGGGCGCAACTGGTCGTCAGCGACACGGGCATCGGCATCCCCGACGAAGACCTGCCCCACATCTTCGAGCGCTTCTACCGGGTCGACAAGGCCCGCAGCCGGGCGCAAGGGGGTTCCGGACTGGGGCTGGCCATCGCCAAGTGGGTCGTTCAGGCCCACGGCGGGGCGATCAAGGTCGATAGCACCGTGGGCGTGGGCACGACGTTCACCGTCACCCTGCCCATCTATCAGCCGCCGGGGCGCATCAGCAGCACCAACGGTCAGGCAGCCGAGGTCGAGATCAAAACGCGCCCGGGCCTGCGCGGTCGCGCATTGCCGGGCACGCTTCGCCGGGGCCAGACGCCAAATGAAACGACTAGCGGCCGCGCCGGATGAGATAAAACAGGCCGGCCCCGATCAATACAAGCGGCCAAAAGGCGCTGTTCACCCAGCCCATTTGACTGAGCAGGAAGAAGCCGCCGAAGAGGATCAGGACGATGCCAACCGTCGCCGCCGGGCTGAACCGTGACTTGAGCTGGGCCGGGTCGCTTACGCCCTCATCCATCACCCGGATCGCCGGTTGCGCCTGCGACGGTGCGGGCATGATGGCCCACAGTAACAAATAGACCACCAATCCCAGCCCACTGGCCAGGAACAAAACGACAAATGCCAGCCGCACCAATACGGGATCGATGTTCAGATAGTCGGCCAGACCGCCGCACACGCCGCCGAGCATCTTGTCTGTTTCACTACGCAGCAACCTTGCTTGTTGCATGGCATCCACCTCCACAGTTAATCTTTGCCCCCTATACGCCGCGTCTTGACCGAAAGTTGCAGTCGTGGCACGTACGTGGCGCATATGAGAGCCGGATGACTGGGACGTTTAGCCTATGGAAAGTGCGACCCTTTTTGCTATACTGGCCGATTGTAACATCGATGAAGAGGCTACCAGGCTCTACCGCTCGAACCGAGTGGAGCCTGCCTGGCGGTGAGGATGCAAATGGTCAATTCCTGGAAAGAGAGCGTGGCGCGTCTGGTGCGCCGGCAGCCTTTCAGGGGGATGATGGCCTGGGGCGTCCGCGCCGTCGTGCCACGACAACGCGTGGGGGTTGCGCTGGTGGCTTTCAACGCTGACGAGGAAGTTTTCTTGTTAAGGCATGTTTTTCACACCGCGATCCCCTGGGGATTGCCCGGCGGCTGGCTGGCGCGTGACGAAGCGCCGGCTTGCGGCGTGGCTCGCGAATTGCGCGAGGAGACTGGGCTGTCGGCCATCATCGGCCCGGCCGTCTGCGTGGCCCACGAGCCGTCGCCGGCTCACATCGCCCTGGCCTATCTGGGCTGGATTGCGCCGGGGACGATGGCCCTCAATGCCGAAGTGCTGGAAGGGCGCTGGTTTGCCGCCGATGAGCTGCCGCGGCCCCTCTCCCCTTTTGCCCAACAAGCCATTGCCGCCGCGCGGCCGCTCTTCCGCCAACTGCCCCAACCGGCCGAGGAGGCGCAACGCTGATGAACCGCAATAGCGCCCCCGGTCTGGGTCAATGGATCACCGTCTCGCTGATGGTGGTCGTCTCCATGTTCCTGCTTTACAAGCTGTACCAGTACGCCGGGACGCGCACCACCTGTCTCTTATACACATCTCCGAGCCCACGAGACCGTACTAGATCTCGTATGCCGTCTTCTGCTTGAAAAAAAAAAACAAAACATCAGAACTAATACACATATCCTAACCACGCTCCTAGCTATATGTAGAGTACGTACAGACTGATACATTCCACGCTCACGCAGTCATACAGAAACTCGTACTATCGCTGACGTCGTAGTTC
>CALLZA010000315.1 GCA_937858165.1 uncultured Ardenticatenia bacterium | reverse complement strand
GCACGGCGGTCGTGTCGTAGGTCAAAGACAGGTCGTAGCGGCCGCGGCGCGGCGAGTAAAGGCCGACGACGCTCTGCGTGCGCACGCGCTCGGCGTCGATTGCCCCGTAGGCGATGCTCATCTCGTTCAGCACTGTGGCGTCGCCGCGGGTGCGGAAGCTGGTGAAGAAGGTGATGGCGCTGAAGAGCAGCACCAGCACAGGAATGGTCACCCAGGCCAGTTCGCGCCGCCGCAAACGCCGCAGCACCAGGAAGTTGATCGGCCCGATGATGAGCGTATAGGCGAACAGGAACAGCAGTAGTTGCCAGACGGAGGGCAGGCGCAGTCCGGGGATGGCGACGACCGCCTGCGTCGCCGCGTAGCCGTCCTGGATGCCGTTGCTCCACGGACCGGGCGTGGGCGACAGGGCGGCGATGGCCTGCCACACGTCGGCGTGACCCTCCCAGCCGGCCAGCGGGGCCAGCTTGGGGTCGAGGGCCAGGAAGGTGACGCCGCCCCGGCCAAGGGGGGTGTGGGCTAGAACGGGCAGGCCGTCCTCGTGGATGAGCAGTTCGCCGGCGCGCAGCGAGCTGCCGGTCAGGGTGTAGGGCCCGGCGGCGGCAAAGGGCGCGCCGCCGAAGGCGCTGAGGGAGGGCAGGTCGGCGGCCGACTCGACGCCGCCGACCATCACCGGCAGCAGGTCGGCCACGGCCGCGGCCGTTTTGGGGCCGCCGGGGCCACCGGTGACGACGAGCTGGCCGCCGTTCTCCGTCCAGGCCCGCAACGCGGTCAGTTGCCCGGCTGTCAGGCGGCTGGTGTCCACGTCATCGAGCACAAGCACGTCGAGCGCCCGCCAGGCGATGGACACGTCGGGCAGGTCGGCCAGGTCGAGGAAGGCCACGTCGGCCCCGCTTCGGCCGCCGGTCACGGTCTCCAGGAAGGCCAGCCCGCCGGGGTCGGCGGTGACGATGCCATACAGCAGATCGTCGGGCGGGGTCATATTGAGCGGGTTCGTCTCGACCGCGGCCACGACCGTCTCGCCACTGACCAGTTGCACGGCCAGATCGCCGGCAAAGGGCAGGACGTGGACGTAGAGGGCCACGCGCTTGTCGGAGCCGGTCGGCAGAGAGATGGGCGCGGTGTAGACAACCTCATCGCCGGTGATGCTGTCTACGGCGACGCGAATCTCGCCTTCGATGGGCGGGCCGTCGTTGCGGGCGCTGACGACGACGGGCACGGCGGCCGACTCCTTGAACAGGCCGTCGAAGCCGGCGCGGGCGCTGAGGGTCAGACCGTCGTCTTGCGCTGCGGGGCGCAGCAGCAGCGCCGCCAGCCAGAGGAACGCGAGAAGGGGACGCATGGGCTAGATGAACTCGATGCTGTAGTCGCCGATGGGCACGTCGGGGCGGTGTTCGGTGATCCAGGCCACGGCTCTTTCTAACAGACCGTGGACGTACCCCTTGTCGTTGCCGATGGCGGCCAGGCCGATGACCGCCAGGCCCCAACTGTCGTGGCTATCCACCTCGGCCACGGACAGGTTGAACTCCTGCCGCAGGCGGGCGATGATGGAACGGAGGATGCTGCGCTTCTCCTTGAGCGATTGCACGCCGCCCAACTCCAGGCTAATGACACAGGTGGCGACGACCATAGGGGCAATTGTCCCCCATCGCCGCTGCGCGGCAAGTGAGCGCTCGGTGAGCCGCGGCAACCCTATGCGACCCCGCCGCGCGCGGCGCGTAGAGTGTTAAGGTTCTGTATATGCAGATCGGGTATAGTCTGCCTAGTAGCAGACGTCGAGGTTGGATCAGTGAGCAAGATGACGAGTGAAGACGAGTTGGACGAGTTGGCTGACGCGCCGCAGAAGCGTTCCCGCGCCCGCACGGTATTGATTGTGCTATCGGCACTGCTTATCCTGGCGATGGTCTTTCTGGCCTGCGCCGTAGGGCGGCTGGTGCTGACGGTCAACGAGACGGCCGAGGGGGCGGCGGGGGCGGTCGAACCGATCACCGACCGCGTGCGCCAGTTACTGGTCCCGGCCACACCCGTCATTCTGCCCGACCCGGTGACCATCGTGCGCCAGATCAACGACCTGGCCCGGCTGGAGACGGCGTCGTATGAGATGGAGAAGATCGTCACCGCCGACTCGGAACAGGACGGGCTGCTGGGGGCGTTGCTGGGCGAGTCGATGATCTTCGTCGCCTATGGCAAGCTCTATGCCGGGGTGGACTTCAGCCGTATGACGGCGGCCGACATCGTCGTGGTCGATCCCGACTCGGTGCTGGTTCACCTGCCGGAGGCAGAAATCTTTGCCGATATCCCCGTGCTGGACAACGACCGCTCCTATGTGGCCGACCGCGACACCGGGTTGCTGACGCGGGCCGACCCGGAGCTGGAGACGCGCGTGCGCCAGGCGGCCGAGGCGTCCATCCGCGAGGCGGCCATGAGCAGCGACATCCTGGGCCGGGCCAACACCAACGCCCAGACCTACATGCGCAACTTGCTGGGCGGACTGGGCTTCACCGACGTCACCTTCACGTCGGAGACGCCGCCGCCGGCCGCGCCCTATCAGCAGGAAGTGCCGAAGGGGTACTATCTGTTGCCGACCGCGACGCCGACGCCTTAAAACGCAGGGGGCAGGGGAGGAAGAGCGCCCCTGCCCCCCATCCCCTTGCTCCCCTGCTCTTCCGCCGCTAGCCGGCGTAGTTCCACTTTAGATCGGGCAGGGTCAGCGTTGTGTTCACGTCGCCCTCTTTCAGGATGAGGGCGTTGACCACTTCGCCGACGAGCAGATCATGGTCGCCGCCGGTGTCGAACAGGTGGGCGACGCGGCACTCGATGACCGCCGCCGCGCCCGCCAGCACCGGGCAGCCGGTGGCCGGGCCGGGCGACCAGGCCACACCGTCCATCTTGTCCGGCTTCTTGGCCCGCGCCTTGGTCAACTGGCGGACGACGCCATCATCCTCCTTGTTGAAGATGTTAACGGCGAACACGCCACCGGCGGCTACAACCTCATGGGTGTAGGCGGTCTTCGATAGGCCGAACAGCAACAGGCGTGGCTCGAATGAGACCTGCGTCAGCCAGTTGCCGACCATGGCGTTGACCTCGTCGCCGCGGCGCGAGGTGATGCTGTAAAAGCCGTAGGGGAGACGATGGAGCGCTTCTTTGATAGGATCAGCAGTCATGGATTCTCCTCATAGTGGATATTCGATTGACGCTTTGGAAGAAGAATCCACAGATTACACCGATTTCACAGATTCCAAAAGCTATGAAATCTGTGGAATCGGTGTAATCTGTGGTCTCTTCTTCTTTGTAGCCCATTCTAGCAGACAGTCTGATACAGGGCAGGCTACCCGGTTGTGGTAATGCCCGTTCGCGTTCCTTATCTGCCCGCGGCGACGTTGCTGTGGGGCCTCTACGCCCTGATGTGGCTGGCGCTGGAGGGTAACGTGGCCCGCGACGGCATATTGGCCGGGTGGGGGCTGGCGCTGCTGGCGCTGTGGGCGGCGGCGCGGCGCTGGGGCGGCCGCAGTGTGTCGGCCGGGCATGTGGCGGCGTTGGGCGCGGCCGCCGGGCTGGCCTGGGGCGCGGCCTTGGGGCCGGCGGTGCTGCTGCTGATTGCGGTCAAGACCGGTCTGCATGCCCACGGGCCGGAGTATAGTGCGGCGCAGCTCGCCGCGGTTGTGGGGCAGTGGCCCTTGTGGATCGGGGCGGGGGCACTGGCCGGAGCGGGGGTGGGGCTGCTGGTAGTAGCCCTGGCCGATGATCGCTGAGCTAAGCTTTTCCGCAGCCAAAAGAGAGATCACGCCAAGAGCGCCAAGAAGATATCTTCTTGGCGTGATCGCTCTAGCAGATGCGCGGCAACATCTCCCCGGCCAGCATATCGACCACCCGCGTGCTGCCGATGGCCGTCCGCAAGAGGACGCGGCCGGACGGCGCGGCCTGGATGCGGCCGATGACCACCGCCTCCTCGCCGTAGCGCGTGGCTCGCATGGCCGCCAGCACCGCCGGAGTCGCTTCGGCGGCGACGAAAGCCAGCAGCTTGCCCTCGTTGGCTACGTAGAGCGGGTCGAAGCCAAGCATCTCGCAGGCGGCGACGACCGGCGGACGCACCGGGATGGCCCGCTCGTCGAGCACGACGGCCACGCCCGACTGCCGGGCGATCTCGTTCAGCGTCGTGGCCACGCCGCCGCGGGTCGGGTCGCGCAACACGTGGATGGCATCGCCACCGGCGGCCAGCATCGCGGCGACGAGGTGGTTGAGCGGGGCCGCGTCGCTGACCACGTCAGCTTCGAAGCCTAACTCGCCGCGCGCGCCCAGCACGGCGATGCCGTGGTCGCCGATGGGGCCGGAGAGGATGACGACATCACCCGCTTGGGCCCGCGCCCCGCCGATGGCCCGACCGGGCGGCAGTTCGCCCACGCCGGCGGTGTTAATGTACAGCCCGTCGGCCTTGCCGCGCTGGACGACCTTGGTGTCGCCGGCGACGATCTGCACCCCGGCTTCGGCCGCCGCGGCCTGCATGGACAGGACGACCTCGGCCAGCAGGGCCACGTCCAGCCCCTCTTCGAGGATGAACCCGGCCGTCAGATAGCGCGGCGTTGCGCCCATCATGGCCAGGTCGTTGACCGTGCCGCAGACGGCCAGGCGGCCGATGTCGCCGCCGGGGAAGAAGAGCGGCCAAACGACGTGGGAGTCGGTGCTGATGGCCAGTCGGTCAGCGGCGACGGTTACCACGCCGGCGTCGTCGCTCGCGGCCAGGGCCGGGTTGGCGAACGGCGTCTGGAAGAGGCGGCCGATCAGTTCGTGGCTCATGCGCCCGCCGCTGCCGTGGCCCATGACGATCTTCTCGTCGTGGCGCAACGGGATGGCGCAGACGGGACCTTCTAGTTGTGCGGTGGAGTTAGTCATAAGCAATTAGGAATTAGGAATTCAGAGTGCTTCAGACGCGGCTCTTGATTCCTAATTCGTAATTCTCCAGGTGTCTTCCATAGCGATAGTACGCCGCGCACGCCCCTTCGGATGAGACCATCGTCGCCCCCAGGGGCGACTCCGGCGTGCAGTGGACACCGAACGCGGCGCAGTCGTGGGGCTTCTTCAGCCCTTGCAGGATTTGCCCGGCGATGCACAGCGGCGACTCCTGAGGCCGGATGCCGCTGACATCCCAGCGCCGCTCGGCGTCGAACTCCGCGTACTCGGCCCGCAAGCCCCAGCCGCTGGCCGGGATGAGGCCGATGCCGCGCCACTGTCGGTCGCGCACCTCGAAGACCTGCTCGATGACCCGCTGGGCCTGTCTCTTATACACATCTCCGAGCCCACGAGACCGTACTAGATCTCGTATGCCGTCTTCTGCTTGAAAAAAAAAAAAACACACCCGCCCCCCCCCCCCCCCCCCCTCCCCCTCACACAACCCACCACACTAACAACAACAGCAACACACAGACCATACACCAGACGATGCCATAATACATAAAATCACATCAGTACAAACTAACAATTACGATCTGCTACGCAACAAACAGTACCTGGCGCGACTAACACATCGTATATC
>CALLZA010000314.1 GCA_937858165.1 uncultured Ardenticatenia bacterium | reverse complement strand
GGCAGAGGACTGCGGTCGATATCGAGTACGGTCTCGTGGGCGCGGGGAGGAGTAGAAGAGACAGCGACGGTGGCCGCCCTTGACCGGGCGCTAGGGCAGATGGCGCAGCGTGTGGCCCGCGAGCGCGCCGCCGCGCCGGCCGGCGCGGCCGTCGACCTGGACAGCGACGAACTGCTGCGGCAGCGGTTGCGCGGCTTGGGCTATCTGGAATAATTCACTATCTTCTCGGTTCAATGGGTGAGACATGTTAGACGGTATTCAGATTGACCCGGTTGCCTTTACCATTCCCATCGGCGACGGGTTCCCGATTTACTGGTACGGCATCCTGGTGACCGTGGGCATCGCCATCGGTGTATGGTGGGGCGCGCGCGAGATCGCCAAGCGCAATCAAAACGTCGATGAGTTCTTCAACGGCCTTATCCTCGTCATCTTCAGCGGCTACCTCTTCGCCCGGCTGACTTACGTCACGCTGGAGTCGTTCGCCGGGCGCGGCGATCAGTTCGAAACGTTCCTGGACCTGATCAATATCCGCTCCGGCGGCATCAACATCCTGGGCGGCTTCATCGGCGCGGCGTTCGTCGGCTGGCTGTTCATCCGCTGGCGGGGGCTTAACTTCTGGCACTACGCCGACGTGGCCGGCCCGGCGGTGCTCATTGCCCAGGCCATCGGCCGCTGGGGCAACTTCATTAATCAGGAGCTATACGGCCCGCCGACGACGCGGCCGTGGGGCATCCTCATCGACGCCCAGCACCGCCTGCCGCAGTACTCCGACCTGACCCAATATCCGCTCGAAACCCGCTTCCACCCGACATTCCTTTACGAGTCGATCTGGCTACTGCTGGGCTTCATCGTCCTGGTGGCGCTCAACAGCCGCAACCGCGACAAGTGGCGGCCGGGCACACTCTTCGGGCTGTTCCTCGTCTGGTGGGGCACAGGCCGCGCCGTGCTGGAGTTCTTCCGGCCCGACCAGCCGACCATTGGCGACTCGCCCATTACCTACTCCTTCTTGCTGGCTGTAGCCTTGGTGCTGGCCGGCGTGTGGATCATCATGAGGCGCAACAACCGCGCGCCGGAGGTGTTCGGGCGTCGCCGCCGCCGGCCGGTGAAGCCGAAGCCGCGTAGGAGTCAGTAGGTCTTTCCAGCGCGGGGGGGCAGGGGAGCGGGGGAGCAGGGGAGATAAGATCACCCCTGCTTCCCTGCCCCCCCGCCCCCCTGCCCTTTCAAGAGAGCGTAACGGAGAAGTAGATCATGCAATTCGCGGACGAATATGGCGATCTGGCCCTGACCTTCGACGACGTGCTGCTGGCCCCGGGCTACTCCGAGGTGCTGCCGGCGGCGACCGACCTGCGCACGCGGCTTATCGGCGACATCTGGCTCAACATTCCCGTCATCTCCGCGGCAATGGATACCGTTACCGAAGCGCCGATGGCCATCGCCCTGGCCCGGCTGGGTGGCATCGGCGTCATCCACCGCAATCTGACGCCGGGGGAGCAGGCCGAAGAGGTCGATAAGGTTAAACGCTCCGAGTCAGGTATGATCGTCGACCCGCTGACGCTGCGGCCCGACGACACCCTGGGCGCGGCCGAGGCCCTGATGAGCCGCTACCACATCTCCGGTATCCCCATCACCGACAGTGACGGTCGCCTCGTTGGCATCCTGACCAACCGCGATACGCGCTTCGTCGAACCCGGCCCGCAACCCATCGCCGATTTCATGACGAGCGATGGCCTGATCACTGCCCCCGTGGGCACCAGCCTGGAGGAGGCCAAGAGCATCCTCCACCGCCACCGGATCGAAAAGCTGCCCCTGGTCGATCGCGACGGGCGGCTGAAGGGGCTGATCACGGTCAAAGACATTCTCAAGAAGATCGACTATCCCGCCGGGGCAGTGGACGAGCGCGGCCGGCTGCTGTGCGCCGCGGCCCTGGGCGTGGGCGAGAAAGCGCTGGAGCGGCTCGACTGCCTGGTGGACGCGGGAGTTGACGTGGTCGCCATCGACACCGCCCACGGCCACACGCGCGCTGTGCTCGACACCCTGCGCGCCGCCCGCCGTCGCCACCCGCGCCTGTCGATCATGGCCGGCAACGTCGTCGATGGGGCCGGGGCGCGGGCCCTGGTCGAGGCCGGGGCCGGGGCGATCAAGGTCGGCATCGGCGCGGGGTCGATCTGCACAACGCGCATCGTTGCCGGGGCGGGCGTGCCGCAGATCTCGGCCATCGCCGCCGTGGCCGCCGCCGGGCGCGAACTGGATGTGCCGGTCATCGCCGACGGCGGCATCAAATATAGCGGCGACGTCGTCAAGGCGCTGGCCGCCGGGGCCGACGCGGTGATGCTCGGCTCGCTGCTGGCCGGGCTGGAGGAAAGTCCGGGCGAGATCATCCTCTACGAGGGGCGGCGCTACAAGGTCTACCGTGGCATGGGCAGCATGGGCGCAATGCAGGGGTATGGGGCCGACCGCTATGGCAGCGGGATTGGCGTGGCCGGGGGTAACTCAGGCCCGGCCGGCGGGCAAGTGCGCGACAAGCTCGTGCCGGAGGGGGTCGAGGGGCAGGTTCCCTTCCGCGGTCAACTGCGCGACGTGATCTATCAGATGATGGGCGGCGTGCGTTCGGGCATGGGTTATGTCGGCGCGGCCGACCTGGCCGAGCTGCGCGCCAAGGCCCGCTTCGTGCGCATCACCAACGCCGGCCTGCTCGAAAGCCACCCCCACGGCGTCCTGGTCACCAAGGAAGCGCCGAACTATCAGGCGCGAAGATAATTAGGAATTAGGAGTTACGAATTAGGAATTCAGAGCGCTCCCAATTCGTAATTCCTAATTCCTAATTCCTAATTCAATGAACAAGGGCATCCTCTACGCCGCCGGCGCTTACATCTTGTGGGGCCTGCTGCCGCTCTACTGGAAGGCGCTCCACGACGTACCCTCGTCGCAGATCGTGGCTCATCGCCTGGTCTGGTCGCTGGTGTTCGTCGGTCTGGTGCTGACCGCGCGGCGCAATTGGGGCTGGCTGGGCAAAGCCATCCGCCGGCCGCGCGTGCTACTGATCTTCGGGCTATCCGGCGCGCTGCTGACGGTCAACTGGCTGGTCTACATCTGGGGCGTCAACGCCGGCTTCATCGTCGAGACCAGCCTGGGCTACTTCATCAACCCGCTGGTCAACGTGCTGCTGGGCTACCTCTTCTTGAAGGAACGCTTGCGCCCCATGCAGTGGGGGGCGCTGGCCGTCGCCCTGGCCGGGGTGCTCTATCTGACGTTCAGCTACGGCGCGTTTCCCTGGATCGCTCTGACGTTGGCCTTTAGCTTCGGACTCTATGGGTTGATCCGCAAGACGGCGACGCTCAACTCGGCCGAAGGGCTGTTCGTGGAAACGGCCGTGCTGTTCCTGCCCGCGCTCGGCTTCCTGTTGTTCCACGAACTGCGCGGCACAGGGGCGTTGGGGCACGTGGACGGGCTGACAACGCTGCTGCTCATCGGCGCGGGCGCGGCAACGAGCATTCCCCTGATCCTCTTCGCCGCCGGCGCGCGGCGGGTCACATTGACCACCCTCGGCCTGCTGCAATACATCGCCCCGACGATGCAGTTCCTCCTCGGTGTGCTGGTCTTTGGCGAGCCGTTTGGGGCGGGGCGGGTGGTGGGGTTTGGGTTGATCTGGTTGGCGCTGCTGCTTTACACGTTTGAGAGTGTCCTGCATCGGCAGAGAGGATTGACACAACCGGCGCTTTGACTCATGCTGACGGGGAACGCTATGGCCTACTCGCTTGGGTGATCATGCCAAACCACCGATGACCAGCTTTGACCATCGCACCTACATCAGCCCCTTCACCTGGCGCTACAGCAGCGACGCCATGCGCTACCTCTGGTCAGAGACCAACAAGCGGCGGCTGATGCGGCAGGTGTGGGTAGCGCTGGCCGAGGCGCAGCACATCGCCGGGCTGGTCTCGGCCGAGCAACTGGCCGACCTGGAGGCCCACGCCGACGAGGTCCACGTCGAGCGCGCCCTGGAGATCGAACGTGAGACGCGCCACGACGTGGTGGCCGCGATTCGCGCCTATGCCGAGCAGTGCCCGGTCGGCGGCGGCACCATTCATTTGGGAGCCAACAGTGATGCCATCACCGGTAAAGTCGACGTATTGAGCCCGCGCGAGACGG
>CALLZA010000313.1 GCA_937858165.1 uncultured Ardenticatenia bacterium | reverse complement strand
TCGGTCTTCATACAGTCTCGTGTTGGGGTCTGAGTTTTTTTTTTGTCAAGCAGAAGACGGCATACGAGATCTAGTACGGTCTCGTGGGCGCGGAGATGTGTATAAGAGACAGGTTCATCTCTTCCCCCTCGTCGCGGCGGCGGGCCAGGCCGCGCGCCACGTCCAGGTCGAGCAGCAGCGTCAGGTCGGGGCGCAGGCCGCCGGTGGCGACGGCCGTTAATGCTGCCAGCGCGTCCCGGTCGAGGCCGCGGCCGTACCCCTGATAGGCCATCGTGCTGTCGGCGTAGCGATCGCACAGGACTACCCGCCCGGCGGCCAATGCCGGTTGGATGACCTCAGCCACTAATTGCGCCCGCGAGGCGGCGTAGAGCAGCACCTCCGCTGTGGGCGACATGGCGACGTTGGCCGTGTCGTGCAACACGTGGCGGATCTGGTCGCCAATGGCCGTGCCGCCCGGCTCGCGGGTGGTGACGACGTCGTAGCCGCAGCCCCGCAGATAGTCGGCCAGCGCCCGCAGTTGGGTGGTCTTGCCCGCGCCTTCGGGGCCTTCGAGGGTGATGAACATGGGGCGTCTGTTCGTAGTAAACCGCTTTAGCGGTTTACTACGAACGATCAGTCGTTGCGCGCCGTGTTAAAGACGCGCACATGGCGGTACGGTTCGCGGCCGTAGCTGTGGGAGACCAGATTGGCCTGCCGCACCATCTCGTGCTGATAGCGGCGAATGGCCGAGCCGACGGGTCGCAGGTCGGCGCTGGTCTGGCCGGACTGGACGAGGGCGATGGCCCGTTCCGTCTCGGCCATGGCTGACTCAAAAGGGTCGCCGGACGTGGGTGCCTCCAGGCCCAGGGCTTCGACCAGGAAGCGCTCCATCTGGCTGACGGTGTTGGCCCGCAGAACGTAGACCGAGACGTTGTGCTGTTCAGCATCGTTAATCAGCCGGCGGCGCTTGCGGTAGTAGCTCTTCAGCGTTACCAGTACCTCGGCCTCCTCCAGCGTTTCGACCACGGCCAGCTTGACGCCCAGATGCTTGGCCGCCTGATAGAGCCGGTTGCGGGCCACGCCATAGGCGAAGACCCGGATGGTGCGCCGGCCGCTACCGCGCGGCTCATAGCCATCTTCGGCGGCGTGGCCGTTGTCGCCACCGGGCGCAGCGGCCAGCTCGCGCGTGGGCGGCAGGATCGTCTGCTGGTGCGTGTTGGCCTCGTCGGAGCGCGTGCCGGGGCCGGCCGGTCGCATCTCGCGGCCGCCGCGCCCCTGCGCTTGTCGCGCGCCGGGGCCGGTCGCGCGCCGGCCAGTGACGGCGGCCGAAGTGACGACCAGATTCTGTCGTTCGCTGTGGATACGACCGTCTTCGTCGCACCAGCGCAGTTCGACCTGCACCGGCTCGCCGCGCAGCATGGCGTCGACCGACGTGGTCACGTCGCGGTGGACGAGCAGCCGCTGTCGCTCCTGCATCTCGATGAGCACGTCAAACGTCGGCGGGGCGCGGCGCTCCAGCACTGTCTTCTGCGTGCCGCGGCGGCGCGCCTCCTCGTCAGAAAGGGTCACACTCTCGATGCCGCCGACGAGGTCGGACAGAGTTGGGTTGAGCAGCAGGTTTTCTAGATTGTTGCCGTGGGCCGTGCCGATGAGCTGGACGCCACGCTCGTTGATCGTCCGGGCGGCTTCGGCCTCGCGCTCGCGGCCGATCTCGTCGATGACGATAACCTCCGGGTTGTGGTTCTCCACAGCCTCGATCATCGTCTCGTGCTGGTGGGCCGGGCGGGGAACCTGCATGCGCCGGGCGCGGCCGACAGCCGGGTGGGGGATGTCACCATCGCCGCCGATCTCGTTACTCGTATCGACGATGATCACCCGCTTCTTCTCGGCCAGCACGCGGGCCATCTCGCGCAGCATCGTTGTCTTGCCCACGCCAGGCCGACCGAGGATGAGGATGCTGTGCCCTTCGGCGACGATGTCTTCCAGAATCTCAATGGTGCCATAGACGGCGCGGCCGACGCGGCACGTCAGACCGACGACCTGGCCGCGCCGATTGCGAATGCCGGAGATGCGGTGCAGCGTGCGGGCGATGCCGGCGCGGTTATCGTCGTCAAAATCGCCAATGCCGTCAACGACCTGGTCGATCTCGACGTGGCTGACCTCGCGCTGGCGCAAGATGCGCTCGCCATCGACGTAGCGCGCCGTGGGCACGCGGCCGAGGTCCATCACTATTTCCAGCAGCGCCTCGGCGTTGCCAGCCTGCTCGACACTTTCGGCGATGCTGGGCGGCAAAATCGTCAGGAGGGTGCGCAAGTCTTCGTACGACTGTTTCGTTTCCATGTCTCTCACATTACAGTAGAGCGTTTCAGAGAATCGCTCCTTACTCCTAATGGAGGAAGCATTCACCGATTACACAGATTAAGCACGGTTTTCCTCAACCGCGAATTCTCAGAGCCGAATCTGTGAAATCTGTAGATGGTTCTTCATAACCTACAAACGATTCGGACAACCGCTCTATGGCTCATGGCTATTCTGCTCCGCCTGATTGAACTGTCGGATCATCGGCGAAGAGACGGGAATACGTTGTCCATCAAGGGCTACCGCCGCCTCGGGCGCCGTCCGCGGCAGATAGTGAACGGTGTGTCGAACCATGACCGCCTGACTGGCGCAGACATCGAAGCCGCTACGGGCCAGCGCGTTGGGCAGCCAGCTCTCATAGCGCCGCACACAGCAGTAGACTTGCTCCGGTTCGCGTTCGAAGGCGACCTCCAGCGCGGCGGCGACGATCTCATCCGCCTCTGACTCAGCGTCGGGGTGGATGAAGAAGCGCAGCCAGCCGGCCGTTGGCCCCTGGCGCAAGGTGACAAAGGCGGCCAGCTCGTCGCCCAACCGCAGCACCCAGTTATCACTTTCGCCCTGGGGGGGCGGCGGCTCCACCAGTTGCACCAGCCGCGGGACGGTGTTGGCGTAGAGCAACTGAATGTCCCAATCGTCATCAGCGTGGCGGCGCTGGAGTTTGCTGGCGGCGACGCCCTGGGGCCGATAGTCGGCCGCGGCCACGCGCCAGATGTCCTGCCGCGTGTAGACAGCAAAGCCGGCGCGGCGCAAAACGGGCAGCTCGGGGCCGCTCTCGTCTGTCTCGGCGATCAGATGGTGAATGCCGCGCCGGCCTATCTCGGCGACGGCCTCGTCCAGCAGCGCCAGCCAGACGGCGCTGTCTGGGCTGTGGCGGTGGGCGGCATCGAGTGGGTTATAGTCGCCATTGGTGGTCGGCTGCGGGTGGCGTGGGCTGATATAGAGCACAAACGCCTGTGGCCCGTTGCTGCTGACGCGTAATTGCAGAAAGCCGCCGCGCTCGCCGCTATCAGGTTTCCAAACGAAGGTGGGAAACTCGCCGCCCACCAGCATACTGATGAGCGCACCGCGCAGGGGATGCACGTTCTCGACAAGGGCGGAGACGGTATGCAGCGACACGCCACGCTCACCCAGGCGGCGGATTAGTGCCAGATCGCGCAGATCAAAGGGCCGCACCATTGAGGCTAGTTTAGCAAGGCGGCCGCCCGGCGGCAAGAGCCATAACCGGGCCGGCCAATGTTACATCTAGATTCACTTATCATTGCTTTGAAAAATGCTATACTCACGTTCGTACATTACCCACGGAGACCCCTTTATGTCCTCTTTGATCCTCACTGTACGCGAGAGTATCCGCTATCGAGGCCGCTCCGGACAATACAGTTGGCTGGCCCATCGCATTTCCGGACTTGCCATCCTCTTCTTCCTGGTGATCCACGTTTGGGACACCGCCAACGCCTTCTTCTGGCCCCAGGCCTACGCCTGGTCAATCGCCCTGTTCAAGAACCCGTTGTTCGGCATCGGCGAAGTCGGCGTCATGGCCGCTGTCCTCTATCACGCCTTCAATGGCATTCGCATTACGATTCTGGACTTCAAGCCGGAGTGGTGGCGATACCAGCGGACAAGCTCCCTGATTACCTGGGGGCTGTTCTTGCTGGCCTTCATCCCGGCAGCCGTCCTGATGCTGAGCGGCATGATCGGCCACTGCTCGGAGCTGGCCGCGGCGGGCGACAACTGCCTGCGCCTGCCCGCCTTCAGCGAGTTCGCCCAATACGCGCGCTAAGAGGAGCACCCACAATGGCAGCAATTCCATCCAAATCACCGGGCAAAGTCACTGTCCGCCGGGTTAAGCTGGAGCGCAGCTACGAGCGCTACCTCTGGCTATTCATGCGCCTGTCGGGCGTGGCGATGCTGATCCTGGCCGTGGGCCACATGGTCATCCAGCACGTGCTCAATAGCTCGGCCAATTTGACGCTACAGTTTGTGGCGGCGCAGTGGAGCAGTTGGGGCTGGAAGACGTTCGACATCCTCCTACTGTGGATGGCGATTCCCCACGGCATCCGCGGTCTCTTTAACATCCTGAGCGACTACGTCCACAACCCCGCCGCCCGCCGCCTCGTCGGCATCGTGCTGGGCCTGTTCGTCGTCGCCACCGTCATTTGGGCCACGATCGCTATTGCCCTATTCGATTCCACGAGGTTCTAAATGAAAACGCACGTCTTTGACGCGGTCATCGTCGGCGCGGGCGGGGCGGGGCTGATGGCCGCGCTCTACGCCAGCCGCGGCGCCAACGTGGCCGTCGTCTCCAAACTGTACCCCACCCGCTCCCACACCGGCACGGCCCAGGGCGGCATCGGCGCGGCGCTGGGCAATCTGGAAGAAGACCGCTGGGAGTGGCACGCCTACGACACTGTGAAGGGGTCGGACTATCTGGCCGACCAGGACGCGGTGGACGTGCTGTGCCAGGAAGCGATCGAGACGGTCATCGAGCTGGAGCACATGGGCCTACCGTTCGACCGTTTGCCCAACGGCCGCATCTCCCAACGGCGCTTCGGCGGCCACACCAACAACGACACCGGCAAGCCGGTCATGCGCGCCTGCCACGCCGCCGACCGCACCGGCCACATGATCCTGCAAACGCTCTACCAGCAGTGCATCAAAAACAGGGTCAACTTCTTCGACGAGTTCCACGTCGTCGAGTTGCTGCGCACCGGCGATACCGTACGCGGCATCATCGCCTATGAGATCGCCACCGGCGAGTTGCACGTCTTCCACAGCAAAGCCGTCCTGTTCGCCACTGGCGGTTGGGGGCGCTGCTGGGACGTGACCTCCAACGCCCACTCGCTGACCGGCGACGGCACGGCCATCTGCCTGCGCAACGGCGTGGCCCTGGAAGATATGGAGTTCTTCCAGTTTCACCCGACCGGCATATATAAGCTGGGCATCCTCATCACCGAGGGCGTGCGCGGCGAGGGCGGCATTTTGCTCAACGGCCAGGGCGAGCGCTTCATGGAGAAGTACGCGCCGACGATTAAAGACCTGGCCAGCCGCGACGTGGTCAGCCGGGCCATCTTCCTGGAGATTCAGGCCGGCCGCGGCATCAACGGCCAAAACTACGTCCACCTCGACGTGACGCCAGAGACGGTCAACCGTTATCTGGCCGAGGCGGGCGAGACGCGACGCGTCGACCGGGCCTACATCGAATCGAAGCTGCCTGACATCGCCGACTTCGCCCGCACCTACCTGGGCGTCGATCCGGTCGAAGAGCCGATGCCCATCCAGCCCACGGCTCACTACGCCATGGGCGGCATCCCGACCGACCTGGACGGCCGCGTCATCCTCGGCGCGCGCAAGCAAGTGCTCCATGGTCTCTACGCCGCCGGCGAGTGCGCTTGCGTCTCTGTCCACGGCGCGAACCGGCTGGGCACTAACTCGCTGGTCGACCTGGTCGTCTTCGGCCGCCGCGCCGGCCGCCACATCGCCGAGTACTGCCAGGGGGCGGACCTGGGCCGGCTGTCCACGGGGACGGGCGACGCCATCTACAGCGACCTGGATCGCATCCGCAACGGCAGCGGCGGGGTGAAGCCCCACAACCTGCGCCGCCGGATGCAACAGACGATGACCGACAACGTCGGCGTCTTCCGCACCGAGGCCACCATGTCGAAGGCGGTCGAAGATCTGCGCGAACTGCGCCACGAGTACCAGACCAAGCTCCAGATCGATGACAAGGGCAAGACCTATAACACCGACCTGCTGGAGGCTTGGGAGTTGGGTTGCCTGCTGGAGTTGGCCGAGGTGACGGCCACCGCCGCCTGTGCCCGCCAGGAGAGCCGCGGCGGTCACGCCCGTGAGGACTACCCCGAGCGCGACGACGAGACGTGGCTGAAGCACAGCCTGGTCGCCCGCGACGATCAGGGCGGCTACTCCCTCGAGTACAAACCCGTCGTTATGGGTCGCTATGAGCCCAAGAAGCGCGTCTACTAAGTAATTACGAATTACGAATTAGGAATTACGAATTACAGGCTAGGAGACACCATGCAAGCAAAACTGCGAATCCGGCGCTTCAACCCGGAAACCGACAAGAAGCCCTGGTGGGGGGAGTATACTCTGGTAGACGTGCTGCGCACCGATACCGTGCTCGACCTGCTGCACCGCGTGAAGTGGGAGCAGGACGGCACGCTGACCCTGCGGCGCTCGTGCGCCCATGGCGTGTGCGGTTCCGACGCCATGCGCATCAACGGCGCCAACGCCCTGGCTTGCAAGACGCTGGTTAAGGAGTTGGGCGTCAAGAACGACGTGGTGAAGATTCAGGTTGAGCCAATCCTGGGCCTGCGGGTCGAGAAAGACCTGCTGGTGGACATGGAACCGTTCTTCGACCACTACCGCTCGGTCATGCCCTACTTCATCACCGACGCACCCGTGCCGGCCGACGGCCGCGAACGACTGCAATCGCCCGAAGATCGCGCTCGCTTCGACGACACGACCAAATGCATCCTCTGCGCCGCCTGCACGACCTCCTGCCCCAGCTTCTGGTCCGACGGCCGCTACGTCGGCCCGGCGGCCATCGTCCAGGCTCATCGTTTCATCTTCGACACCCGCGACGACGGCACGAGCGAACGGCTGGACGTGCTGGCCGACACCTTCGGCGTCTGGCGCTGCCGCACCATCTTTAACTGCACCAACGCCTGCCCGCGCGAAATCAAGGTCACCGAGGCGATTGCCGAGGTGAAGATGGCGATTACGTCAGGAAAAGTGTAGTGACGAGTGACGACTGACGAGTTAGAAAAGAGCGGCGCGTATGAGACGCACCGCTCTTTTTGATCCGTTTGTAGCGCGATTCTCCCGCGCCCCCTCTGTGGCGACAGCCTAAAGAGCCGGCGCTTTCAGCCCATCATCTTCGGGCAGAAGGCTGGAAGCGGTTTCTTCGCCCGGCCAGACGGCATCAGTCACGGTCAGGCCGCGCGGCACGGCGACACAGCGGCCGCTGGTGTTGCGGAATGTCACGTCGCCGCGCACGACCACGCCCGGCCCAAACTCAAACGCCCCTTCAACCCGCAGCCGATCACACTCGCGCAGCGACGGCGGGCCGGCTGGGAAGCGGCAATCGAGATCGTCGACCAGTCGGTAGAAGCTGCTGTCCAGTTCCACTGCCGGCGGCCGTCCGCGCCGTTCGCGGGCCAGCACGACGCGGAAGTCGCGCGTCAACTGGTAGGCGTCGGAGCGCACGGCCAGCAGGTCGTCGGTTTTCTTCACCGGCGCGAACCGCGCCCGCGGCACGCGGATCGCCTCCGCGCCCTTGAACACGGCGAGGGCCGAACCCATTGCCGTTTCCAACTGGTAGACGGGCGTCGAGTCGGGGTCGCGTGGGTCAACCGTCTTGCGGTTGCGGATCATGGGCAGGTCTAATTCGTTGTTGTTGGCCGCCAGTGTCGCCCGCAGTGTGGGCAGGTGGAGCCAGAGGTTGTTGGTGTTAAAGTAGCGGTGGCGCTCGATGTCCTGGAAGGCGAGGAGGTCATCAGCCGGGCACTGGGCAATCTCGCGCAGCAGCAGGCCGCCATCGGGCCGCCGCGCCAGGTGGCCCCCCTTGCGGTCGGCCGTTGTCCGGTCAGCCACTTCCATCAGAAACGGCAACTGCTTGTCAGCCATGTAGCCTAGGATGGCCGGATCGAGCACCGCGCCCAGGTTGTCGGCGTTGGAGACGAAAGCGTATTCATAGCCGGCGCGCAACAGCCGGTCAAGCATCCCGCTGGTGACGAGGGCGGTGTAGAGATCGCCGTGGCCGGGCGGACACCACTCCAGTTCGCGGTCGTCGGGCCATGTGGCCGGGGCGAAGGTGGCGGCGTCGATCTTGGGCTGTTTGTGTTGGCAGAAGCTGAGCGGCAGGTCGTGGCGCAGGCCGGGGTACTGCTCCACGACGGCCACCGACGCCGCGTCGGTGGCGAAGCTGTTCATCAGCAGCAGCGGTGCCCCGATCTCGACCGCTTGCCGGGCGATGATGTCCAGGAAGGTCAAGCCCTCCTTGACCACCAGCAGCGACTTCGGCCCGGTCAACCCCATGCTGGTGCCCAGACCGCCGTTGAGCTTGATGATGACGGTGCGCCGGATCGCCTCTTGCCCGACGGCCGTCAACCGTGGCGCCAGCCGTTCGGCGTTGTCCAGCGACCGCACCGGCCGGATGTCGCGTTCGGCGAACAGGCCGTCATCACCGCGCCGCAACTTCTCGTAGTAGTGGGCGAAGTGGGCGATGAAGATGGCGGGTAGGCCTTCGTCGGCCATGCGTTGAGCAAAAGGGGCGAATTGCGCCGCGTCCTGTGTCATGTACTCTCCTGAGCAGAAGCATAGCCGGATTGGCACTACGGCGCATCTATCCGGAGTATGTTTTGCTCTTTATACGCCCCATCGCTTACCGATCGGCTTAAGCGCCTAGCGCCGGCGCGGCCGAATGAGCAACAGTCCGGCCAGCCCAAAACCGGCTAGCGCCAGCCCGATCCAGACGGCCAACTCGGCCGCGCTGCGCCCGCCCTCGCCGCTGCGCAAGCTGCGCAACCAGGCCGCCTCCAGTTGCTCCGGCGAGAGTTGCAGCGCGCTTTGCAGCGCTGTGGGGCAATCGGCCCCCTCGGCGAAGGCCGCCACAAGTTGGCGCACCGCGGCGTCGCCGTAGGTCGTGGCGATGAAGCTCAGCAGTGCCTCGCTCTGGGCCGCGGCCAGATCGCTGTCGATGGACCGCCCGGCGCACAGCTCGGCCACCGGCAGCGTTGTCGCCGATGACACGGCGGCGCGCAGGGCGTCGTCGCGGGGTGCGTCGGCCGCGCCGCGCACCGCGCCGGCCAGGCCGCGGTTGAGCCACGGCGGCAGATTGTAGGCGAACTGTCCTAGCCCCTGGAAAAGCAGCAGATCCACCAACCCGCGCGACAGCTCGTGGCGCAACTCTGCCTCGGCCGTGCGCAGGTTGACAACCGTCGCCAGCACTACGCCCAGATCGGGGTAGGTCTGGCCCGGCTGGAAGTCGCGCCCGGCCAGTCGTAGCGCCGCGCCCAGGTCGGCCGTCGAGGGGTAGATGTAGACGTCGAAGGGCAGCACCTGCTCCAGCGGCAGCAGCGGGCCAATGCGTGGCAGCATCTCGAAGACGAGGTCGCGCGCCTCCTCGCCCAACTCCGTGCCCTCGCCCGTCCAGTGGATGCGCACGCTGCCCCCGCCGGCCTCATCCGTCTCGACCAGCTGGCTCCAGTTGAATTGATCGTCGGTGTAGCTGATGATCTGCTCCGGGACGATGAGCGTATCATCGACCCGCTCCAATTCCCACCAGTAGGTGATGGCGCTGAAGGGGGGCAGACGGGTCTGGGTCAAGTCGAGGGCGTAGGATACCTCGATGACGGGATCGGACGGCACGTCAATGGCCACGGCGAAGGAGTCGGGCGACGCGCCCAGGCGGAAGAAAAGCGTGATCGAGCGCACTTCGCCGATATCGGCGGCGCTCAGGTGGAAGCGCATCGTCTGGCCGTAGACGTAGTCGGCCGTGGAACGTACCACGCCCCCTTCCTGCGCTGCGGCCACGCCCGCCCCCGGCAGCCAGCCGAACGACCACAGGCCACACACCAAAACGAGAAGTCCGAGGCGAAGCGGGCGAAAGAGCGAACGGTTCATAGGCCGAGGAGGGTAATCGTCGCGGCGATGGTCAGCGGGCTGAGCAGGGTCGCGAAGACAACTATACGCGCCACGGCGGCCGTCGGCAAGCCGAACTCGGCGGCCAGGATGAGGCAAAAAACAGCCGGCGGCATACTGGCTTCGATGATCATGGCGTTACGGCCGACGCCCGACAGCCCCAGCGCCGCGGCCACGCCCAGCCCTACCAGCGGCCCCGCCACCAGCCGCAGCCCAACCGCCGGCCAGACGTAGCCAGTCGTCTCGCCGCGGCGCATATCGGCGATCTGCATGCCCAGGATGAGCAGCATCACCGGGATGGCCCCTTGCCCGGCGATGGTTACGCCGCTCATGATTGGCGCGGGGATGGGAATGCGCAGGCCATAGACAGCCACTGCCAGCAGCGCAGCGTAGAAGGCGGGCACCCGCAGCATGCGCGCCAGTGATTGACGCCACGTCAGCCGGCCGAGGGACGCGATGAGCACGCCCAGGGTGTAGAAAATGACCGTGCTGGTGACAAAGTAGACGACGCCGCGCGACAGACCGGCGTCGCCATAGCGCAGTTGGAGCAGTGTCAGGCCATAGTTGCCGCCGTTGGCGAACATGGCCACGATGATCACCGCTGCCGTTGCCGCCCGATCCAGCCGCAGCAACCGCGTCAGGACAAGCGCCAACCCGCCAATGGTTAGGATGCTGATAGCCGAGAACGCGGCCAGTTGGAGCAACTCCTCCCCCGGCAGTTGGCTGCCCACCAGGGCGGAGAAGACGAGGCAGGGGCTAAGGACGTTGAAGACGACGCTGGTCAGCGTGCCCACATGCACGTCGAAGCGCCGCCGCAGCACGAAGCCCAACGACGCCACCAGGGCAATGGGCAGAATGTTGCCCGTCAGGACATTGAGGAAGACGGTCAATTGGCGCGCAGGTCGTCCAGCAGGTCGCCGTCATCATCCTCCAGGTCGTCTTCGTCCAGCGCGAGCAGGTCAAAGCCGCCTTCCAGCAAGTCCATCTCTTCCAGGGCTTCGTCGATGGCGTCGTACAGCTCTTCGTAGTCGGGGTCTTGCGACAGGCGGGTCAGCAGTTCCGTGGCCCGGTCGCCGCCAATCTGGCCTAGCGCGTAGATGGCAGCCATGGTCACGCTCGGGTCTTCGTCCGTCAGCAGCCCTTCCAGCGCGTCGACCGAGTCGGTGCTGCCCAGCCCGCCGGCGGCGCGGGCGGCTTCGGCGCGGAAGTCGGCCGAAGGGCTTTGCATCTCGTCGTCGAGGATGGGCAGCCAGCGTTGGTCGGCGGTCAGGCCCATGGCGAACAGGGCGCTCAGTTGCAGGTCGTTCGGGCCGTCGTCGTAGGCGTCGAGGATCATGTCGGGGACGCGGGGGTGGTTGGCCGCGGCAACGGCTTCGAGCGCCGCGCGTTTGACCTCCAGCGGCGCGTTCGGCCGGTCGTATTCGGCCAGCAGCGCGTCAACGGCGGGCGTGGCCACAGCAGGGCGGATCTGGCCCCATTCGGCCAGCAGCACGTAGTGGGCCAGGGCGCGGGCGGCGGCGGCGCGTACGTTTACGTCGCGGTCGCTTTGCAGCAGGCCGATGATGGGCCGCACCAGGCGCGGCTCCGTCGAGTCCCACACGCCGTCGAGCGCCGCTATACGCACGGCGGCATAGCTGTCGTCGAAAAGATGGGCGAAGACAGGCGTGAATTCGACCAGATAGTTCTCTTCGGCGATGTCGGCCATGTGGCGGACGAGCGCGGCCCGCCGCTCCTCGCTCACCTCCAGCCATTCGCGCTGGAACAGCTCGAATTCGGCCTTGCTCATGTCCGACAGGCGATACACCAGATGGACGGGGACCTCGTCGCCGCCGAACAGGGCCGACAGGACAGAGGGGAAGGATTGCTCGCGTTGACTGGTCATTGATGAATTAGTTGAGGGGAATGATCGGGTTGGCAATGTCCTGGAAGATGAGGAAGGCCATCAGCCCCAGCAACATCAACATGCCGACGAGATGCACCATCCCTTCGCGCTGCGGCTCAATGCGCCGCCCACGGAGGGCTTCGATCAGGACGAAAAGGATGCGACCGCCATCAAGCGCGGGAATGGGCAACAGGTTGGTCAGCCCCAGGGCGACGCTGATGAAGCCGGCCATGATGAGCAGCCGATACGGGTTGCGCGATTGCACCGAGTCTTCGGCGGCCATGCCGGCTATCTGGCTGATACCGACGATGCTGACCGGCCGCGCCTCCTGGGCAGTGATCTCACCGTTGATGAGCATGGAGGGCAGGCGAGCGTAGAGGGTCAGGTACTCCCCGATCATCCTCAGTGAGTCGCCCAGCGCCGTGAACGGGTTGACGCTCTGCCGTGGGCCGTCGCCCAAGCCAATGCCCAGCGCGCCCTCGGTGGCGGCATCGTATTCGCCCGGCAGGCGCGGCCGCACGGTCAGCGTGAACGTCTCGTCCTCTGTCTCTTATACACATCTCCGAGCCCACGAGACCGTACTAGATCTCGTATGCCGTCTTCTGCTTGAAAAAAAAACCAAACTACGCCCGCTTCACATCATACTAACGACGTCACATCACACATGAGTAA
>CALLZA010000312.1 GCA_937858165.1 uncultured Ardenticatenia bacterium | reverse complement strand
CTATATTTCTCTTGTTGTATTCATCTGTGTAGTTATATTTTACGCTTGAGTTACGCATGTATACGTTATACTCTGGCGTTGAGTGTTTATGTTGTCTGTTATTTCATATTGTTTGCATACTAATTTAATTAATACATGCTAGTTTGGTTCGATTTGCTCGTACTTTTTTCTGTGTTTTTTTTTTTTTTTTTCAAGCAGAAGACGGCATACGAGATCTAGTACGGTCTCGTGGGCTCGGAGATGTGTATAAGAGACAGGTCTTCTACAACGATACCGAGACGTGGCGGGCCAACAACGATGTTCTCCACGCGGCGCGCCTGCGGCTGGTCGGCAAGCCCGATTATCTGGTTGAGCAGAGTGACGGCACGATCATCCCCGTCGAGATCAAATCCTCGGCCGCACCGCGCCGCCCCTATGAAGGGCAGGTGCTCCAGTTGGCCGCCTACTGTTTGCTGGTCGAGGAGAACTTCGGCGTGCGGCCGCCCTACGGCATCCTGCAATACCGCGACGGCGCGTTCGCCATCGACTATACCGACGATCTGGAAGCCGACCTGCTCGACCTGCTGGCCGAAATGCGCGCCACCCGCGCCGAAGCCGACCCCGACCCCGACCACGACGACCCCCGCCGCTGCGCCGCCTGTGGGCTGCGCGCCGCCTGTGACAGGCGAGTGACGAGTGACGAATGAAGAGTGCACGCCACAACTGATCACTGACCTACTGATCACTGCTTACTGCCCCCTCCCCCATTTCCGGCTATAATCACCCAAACACTGAAACCGGGCCGCCCGATGGGCGTCGCCCCGTCGTGGAGGCACTGTGTCGAAACAAATCCAGCGCGTCACCGGCATGCAGGACGTCTTGCCGGACGACCGCCGCTATTGGGACGCGATTACCGGCGCGGCCGAGAGCCTGGCTCGGCGCTTCGGCTTCCAGCGCATTGACCTGCCGATCATCGAGTTCGAGGAACTGTTCGTTCGCGGCGTGGGCCAGGGGTCGGACTTCTTCGTCCAGAAGGAGATGTACACCCTGGCCGAGCCGGACGGCTCGCGCATCACCTTACGGCCGGAGTTCACGGCCGGCTTCATGCGCGCCTACATCCAGAACGGCCTGAGCAACTGGACGCCGCCGGTTAAGCTCTACACCATTGGCCCCAGCTTCCGCCGCGAGCGCCCCCAGGCCGGCCGCCTGCGCCAGCACAGCCAGTTCAACGCCGAGATTTTGGGCGAGGACGACCCGGCGGCCGACGTGGAAGTGATGATGCTGGCCATGAGCCTCTACCGTGAATTGGGCTTCCGCGATCTGACGTTCCAACTGAACAGCACCGGCTGCCCCGTCTGCAAGCCGGGCTACATCGAGAAGCTGGTCGCCTATCTGGAGCAGCATCGCGACCGGCTGGCCGCCATCGACAAGGAGCGGCTGGGCAAGAACCCGCTGCGCGTGCTGGACAGCAAGGAGCCGGGCATGGCCGAGCTGCTGGCCGGCGCGCCCCAAATCGCCGATCACCTGTGCGACGATTGCCGCGACCACTTCGCCGACGTGCGCGGCCTGCTGGACGAACTCGACCAGACGTACACCATCAACTTTCGGCTGGTGCGCGGCATCGACTACTACACCAAGACGGTCTTCGAGGTGTGGCAGGAAGGCATCGGCGCGCAGGCGGCGCTGTGCGGCGGCGGGCGCTACGACGGTCTGGCCGAGGACATCGGCGGCCCGGCCACGCCCGGCGTCGGCTTTGGTAGTGGCATCGAGCGCATCGTGCTGGGCATGAAGGAGCAGGGCGTGGCGCCGCCGGACGCCCCGCCGCCGCCGGTCTATCTGGCCCACTTCGGCGGGGCGACCAAGACGGCGGCGTCGCAACTGGCCTTTCGCCTGCGGGCGGCGGGCATCGGCGCGCGCGTGGCCTTCACCCGTCGTGGCCGCAGCCTGAAGAGCCAGATGCGCGAGGCCGACCACCACGGAGCGCGCTACGTCCTGATCGTGGGTGGCGATGAGCTGGCCGAGGGTGTTGTGACCGCCCGCCTCCTGGCCAGCGGCGAGCAAACGCGCGTGCCCGTGGCCGACCTCGTCCCCTGGCTCCAATCCGCTCTGAATGCTTAATTGGTCCCGTCACTCGCCATGCATCACTCTCCCATGTCTCTGGTCGGTATCCTGCAACAACCCCGCATCCCCGAATCGACTGCCCTGGGCGACGAGGTGCGGCGCTGGCTGGCGGCGCGGGGTGCGGCGTCGTGGACAGCCGCGCCGTGGGACGACGAACCGATCGCCGCGCCGCTGAGCGAGACGGACTTGCTCGTTGTCCTCGGCGGCGACGGCTCAACGCTGCGCGCGGCGCGCTGGGCCGTGCCCCACGGCTTGCCCATCTTCGGCGTCAACGTCGGCCGTGTCGGCTTTCTAAGCGAGGCCACGCCCGACGAGTGGCCGGACAAGCTGGCACGCGTTCTGGCTGGTGAGTACTGGCTGGAGCGGCGGCTGATGCTCCACGCCGAACTGTGGCGCGGCGGCACGCTCGTTGGGCCGTTCATGGCCCTCAATGAAGTGGTCATCGGCCGCGGCGCGCAGGCGCGGGTCATTCGCCTCGATTTGCGCGTCGACGACGACCTGGTGACGACCTACATCGCTGACGCCCTCATCGTTGCCACGCCGACCGGCTCGACTGCCTACGCCATGGCCGCCGGCGGGCCGCTGCTGCCGCCCCAGTTGCAGAACTTCGTCGTTGTGCCCGTGGCCGCCCATCTCAGCCTGAACCGGCCGCTGGTGCTGCACGAGAACGCGCGCATCGGTATCCAGGTCGAGATGAGCCACGAGGCGTTCCTGACGGCCGACGGACAGAAGAGCGTTGCCGTGGAGAGCGGTGACGAGGTGCTGATCACCAAGCACGAGCGGCCGTGCCTCTTCGCGCGGGTGGATAGCCCCGGCTTCTTCTATCGCCGGCTGATGGGGCGGCTGGGCTTCTCCTGGCCCCACCTCATCCCCGCGCCGGGGCGCGACAGTCGTCCTTAGCCGCTTATGAAGATGGGAAGAGAATCCACAGATTACACTGATTACACAGATTAACAGAGATATCATCCGCAGGTTAAGTAGATTAAGCGTCTCACGCAAAGATCGCGAAGAACGCCAAGAGCGCCCAGAGATCGGCTTCTTGGCGATCTTTGCGTGAGGTTCCGAGAATCTGCCGAATCTGCGGATGAAGAGCATAGATGACACAAATCAGAGACCCCCGATTGCGGACGCTGCTGACCCAGGCCGAGCGCAATGCCAACTACGGCAAGAACGCCGCGGCCGAGATGATGTACCGTCAGATCATCGACGAAGCGCCGGAGGCCGAGGATGCCTGGCTGGGCCTGGCCCGCGTGACCGGCGACCCTGCCGAGAAGCGCGCCGCCTATGAGCGGGCGCTGGCCCTGGCGCCGGAGAACCCCGCGGCCGTGGCCGGGCTGGCCGTGCTCGACGGCCGCCCCGTGCCGCCCGAAGCCGCCGCTGCCCTGGCCGCGCTGGAGCCAGCGGCCGAAGAGCCACGACCAAGCACGATCACCGTCGCCGAGCCGGCGCCTGTGGCCGCGGCCGAGGAAGCGGCCTACACCCTGACCTGCTACCGCCACCCGGAGCGCACGACCTCGCTGCGTTGCTACAACTGCAACCGGCCTATCTGCATCAGTTGCGCCAAGAAGACGCCCGTCGGCTACATCTGCCCCGACTGCCAGCGGCAGGCCGAGGACGCCTTCTACAATAGCCGGCCTCTGGATTACCTCGTCGCCGCGCTGGTTTCGCTGCCTATCAGCCTGCTTGTCGGCTTTTTGCTCATCCGCTTTTTTGTCGGCAGCTTCTTCTTCTTCCTGATCGTCTTTTTCATCAGTGGCGCGGTCGGCGGCTTCATCGGCCGTGTCACTAAGAGGGCCATTGGCGGACGGCGCGGGCGCTATCTGCCCGGACTCGTCGTGGCCATGATGGTTCTGGGCGTGGCCTTGCCGGCAGGGCTGGTGTTTCTGTTGGGCGGGCTGAACCTCTTCGCCCTGCTCGGCCTGGGCATCTTTCTGTTCGTCGCCGGCGGTGCAGCCTACTGGCAAATGCGGTAAAATCGGGGGGTCATGCTAACGGAACTTATCGTTCGCAATTTCGCGATCATCGATCAGTTGCGGCTGGATTTCGACCCCGGCTTCAACGTCCTGACCGGCGAGACGGGCGCGGGCAAGTCGATCATCCTCGACGCTGTGACGTTGGTGCTGGGCGGGCGGGCCGACGCCACGGCCGTCCGCGCCGGCAGCGACGGGGCCTACGTCGAGGCGGGTTTCCGGCTCGACCCGCTATTGCGGGCCACGTTGCGGCCCATTCTGGAGGCCGAGGGGCTGGATGAGGACGGTGACAAGTTCGTGGTGCTGGCCCGTGAGTTGCGCGCCAACGGCCGCAACATCTGCCGCGTCAACGGGCGCACGGTCAGCCTGTCCGTTCTGCGCCAGGTAGCCGATCCGCTCATCGACATCCACGGCCAGGGGGAGCACCTGTCGCTGCTGCGGCCGCGCGCCCATCTGCCGCTGCTCGACGCTTTTGGCGGGCTGACCGCCGAAAGCGCGGCGCTGGCAGCCGAGGTGCGCCGGTTGCACGCTGTCCAGCGCGAACTGGACGAGTTGCGCCGCAGCCAGCGCGATCTGACCCAGCGCATCGAGATGCTGCAATTCAAGATCGAGGACATCCGCGCCGCCGCGCCGCAGCCGGACGAGGAAGAGACGTTGCGCGTCGAGCGCGTGCGGCTGGCCAACGCCGAGCAGTTGGGCCGCCACGCCGCCGAGGCCGTGGCCCTGCTGACGACCATTGACGACGACCGGCCGGCGACGCTCGACCTGCTCGGTCGGGTCGAGCACGCCCTGGCTCAGCTGGCCAAGCTTGATGACACCCGCCAGACGTCGCTGGAAACGCTGCAAGGTCTGAGCTTCCAGTTGAGCGAGTTGGCCGGTGACGTGCAGGACTACCTCGACGCGCTGGAGTTCGACCCGCGCCGGCTGAATAGCGTCGAGGCGCGGCTGGAGACGATCAACACCCTAAAGCGCAAGTACAACGAGGCCGACGTGGCCGGGCTGCTGGCGGCCCAGGCGCGGGCCGAGGCCGAGCTAAAGACGCTGGAGAACAGCGAGGTGCGCACGGTCGAATTGGAAGCGGAGCGCGAGCGCTTTCTGCGGCTCATCGGTGGGCTGGCCGCGGCCCTGTCGGCCAGGCGGCGGGCGGCGGCCGAGCGCCTGTCGGCGGCTGTGGAACACCATCTGGGCGATCTGAAGATGGAAGGGGCGCGCTTCGCCGTGGAGTTCCAGACCCAGCCGGCGGCCGATGGTTGCTACGTCACGCGCGACGGCGCGACGCAGCGGCTGGCATTCGACCAGACGGGCTTCGACCGCGTCGAGTTCCTCATCTCCGCCAACCCCGGCGAGCCGCCCAAGCCGCTGGTCAAAGTCGCCAGCGGTGGCGAGACGGCGCGGCTGATGCTGGCCCTGAAGACGGCCCTGGCCCAGGTTGACGAGACGCCGACGCTCATCTTTGACGAGATCGACCAGGGTATCGGCGGGCGCGTCGGCGACATTGTCGGCCGCAAGTTGTGGGGGCTGGCCGCCGAGGCCGACCATCAGGTCATTGTCGTCACCCACCTGCCGCAACTGGCCGGCTATGGCGACGCCCACTTTCACGTCAGCAAGGCCGTGGCCGACGGCCGGACGACGACCCACGTTGACGCCCTGGACACAAGCGGGCGCGTGCGCGAGTTGGCGGCCATGCTGGGCACACAGGGCGACACAGCCGTCAGCGGCGCGGAGTCGATCCTGCGGCACGTGGAGCGGACGAAGGTCGCCCTCCCGATTGAGGAGTATTAGAACCCGTTCGTCGTCAAGCGCTTCAGCGCGGCTCTTCCGGAGCGACGCTGAAACGCCTGACGACGAACCGTCGGGTGGGCGGCGGCTTGGCGTCCGGCAAGACACGCCTTGCGGTATACCATATAGACACATCAATGACCATGCGGCCGCTTGAACGCTTGAGCGGCTTTGCTAGAATCTCCGGCTGATATGTCCACGCAGCGCATCCGTACCCTCTATAGCGTCACTCTGGTCGCGCTCGACTCGCTGCTGATCGGCGTGGCGTTTGTGTTGGCCTATCGACTGCGGATCACCATCGCCTGGCCGGAGCCGCTGGCCAACCAGGTACCGTTGGCCAACTACACCGGGCTGTTCGTTATTCAGTCGGTCATCATCGTCACCATTCTCTTCCTGAATCGCCAGTACTACATTCCGCGGTCGATCTCGCGCATCGATCAGGTCTACTACGTCTTCGTCAGTGTCTCGGTCGGCATGCTCATCGCCCTGTCGGTGGCGACGATCATCTTTCGCAACAACCAGGCCATCCTCGACTATCCACGGGCGATGATGGTCTATGACTGGCTGCTGACTATTGTGCTGTTGACGGCCGGCCGCATCCTTCACACCTGGGTTCGCAAGCGGCTGCAAGATCGTGGCATCGGCAAGGATCGCGTCCTCATCGTCGGTACGGGCGATACGGCGCGGATGATCCTGCAACGCATCGCCTGGTCGCCGGCGTTGGGCTACGACCTGGTGGGCATCGTCAACGGCGAAGCACCGGGCAGCCAGATTCTGGGCTTTCCCGTGCTGGGCCAGCCGGAAGATCTGCCGGAACTGATCACCGAGTACCACGTCGATGAGGTCATTGTCGCCATGCCGGAGAAGGGGCATCGCGAGATTCTGCACGTCATCTCCTATTGCGAGCGCGGGCGGGTGAGCATCAAGGTCTTTCCTGACCTGTTTCAATACATCACCACCCATGCCGGCATCGACGATCTGGGCGGTCTACCGCTATTGGCCGTGCGCGACTACGCCCTGCGCGGCTACCTGCTGGCCCTCAAGCGGTTGATCGATTTCGCCCTGTCGACGGTTGGCCTCATCATTCTGTCGCCGCTGATGTTGCTGGCCGCCCTGGCGATCAAGCTCGAATCGCCGGGACCGGTGTTTTTTGTCCAGCCGCGCATGGGGTTGGACGGCCGCGAGTTCATGATGATCAAGTTCCGCTCCATGCGCACCGACGCCGAGAAGGACGGCCCCGGCTGGACGGTGAGGAACGACCCACGCCAGACGCGTCTGGGCACGTGGCTGCGGCGGCTGGAAGTGGACGAATTGCCGAACCTGATCAACGTCTGGCTGGGCGAGATGAGCCTGGTGGGGCCGCGGCCGGAGCAGGCGTACTACGTCGAGCAGTTCCGCCGCTACGTGCCGCGCTACATGGACCGCCACCGCGAGAAGGGGGGTATGACCGGCTGGGCCCAGGTCAACGGCCTGCGCGGCGACAGTTCGATTAGCGAGCGAACGAAGTATGACCTGTGGTACTCCGAGAACTGGTCCATCCTGCTGGACACCAAGATACTGCTACGTACGTTGTGGCAGGTGATCACCCCCAAGCCCGACGAACCACGGTACTAGTCTTGCCAACACAGCAAGCAAATAGCGGGCCGCACTCCTAAACAGAGCTAACGGTCACGTAGCGCAGATATATCGCCCCGCTGGAAAAGTGATGGGTTTCCAATAGCTTCAGGTTGGTCGGAGCTTTGAGGTTCGGGAAGTAGGCCTTGCCGCCGCCAAGGATGACTGGATGGATCACGAGGCGAAACTCATCGACCATGCCTGCCTCGATCAGGCTGGCGGCAAGGGTCGGGCCACCCACGTTCATCCACCTGCCCGGCTGTGATTTCAGTTTCGTGGTCTGTTCAATCAGACTATCGCGCATCAGGGTAGCGTTCACTCCGACATGATCGAGAGTGCGGGAGAAGACGATCCTCGGGATTGCGTTCCAGATGCGCGCGTATTCCCTCTCCAAGGCTGGCAAGTCGGGATTCTGATCGGCGGTGGACCAATAGGGCTGCATGGTCTCGTACAGGCGCCGCCCGTACAGGCTAACCTCAAACTCCCGCTCCTGATCGTTGAAGAACTGGTGGAGCTCCTCGTCGGTGGTCGCCCAGTCAAGGCTGCCGTTGGCATCTTCCACATAGCCATCCAGCGACGTGTTCATTAAGTAGATCAGCTTGCGCAAAGTCATCTCCTTTAGGGGATCTCGGAAAGGCAGACCTCTAAGTAACCCATGGTGCTATTCGGTTTGAGAATGGTCACGAGAATGCCAGACTATAGGTACGCAATCCATAGGAAGCAGCCACATGACCACAGAATTGATTATCATTGCAATCTTTGGTCTTGTCGATGACCGGATGCCGATGATCCCAAAACAGCCGCAAGCCAATCTCTATCCGAGCGAACGGGTGACGATTGGTAACTTGTTTGCTCTGAGAGGCGACCACTATCAAGCGTTCCATCGCTGGTTGAAGCGCGACTATGATGCCTCGTTGTTAGTACCTGTTCTAACACCCTTCTTATTGACGCTGATCCGGCGGCATGTTATGATCGTTTTGCCCTGTTTAGCACTCGTACCAGTCAAGTGCTAAGAGGCGCGAGCGGAGAAAATGAACGTGTGACCGGGTGCAAGCGGGCCGCCGGCCTACCACCCGGTTTCGGCTGTATCAAGGACATGACCGAATTCTATCCACTATCCGAGCGCCAGGAGCGCATCCTGGCGATGGTTGTCCACAGCTACATCGAGTCGGGCAAACCCGTCGGCTCGAAGACGCTGGTGGAGGAGTTTGGGCTTGACTTCAGTTCGGCCACGGTGCGCAACGATTTGTCCCTGCTAGGGGAGTTGGGCTACGTCGGCCAACTGCACACTTCGGCCGGGCGCATCCCCACCGAAACCGGCTACCGCTACTTCGTCCAAAAGCTGCTGGGCGAGTTCCATCTGCCGCTGCACGAGCGGGAGATGATTCGCCACCAGTTTCACCAGGCCCGGCTGGAGCTGGAGCAGTGGATGCGCCTTTCCGCGGCCATTTTGGCCCGCACCGCCCGCAGCGCCAGCTTTGTCACCGCCCCCCAGGCGCGCGCCAACCGCTTCAAGCACGTTCAACTCATCGCTACCCAGGGCCGGTTGGTGCTGATGATCGTCGTCCTGTTCGGCGGCGAGGTGAAGCAGCAGATGTTGACGTTGGCCGAGCCGCTATCGCAGGCGCGCCTGAGCGCCGCCGCCGACCGGCTCAACGCCGTCTTCGTCGATCTGGATGCTGAAGAGATCGCTGCCCGCAAGCCCGGCGCCCATCTGGGTACGCTGGAAGACGAGGTGGCGCGGCTGGTGATCGACATCCTGCGGCGCGCTGACTATGGGGCGATGAGCGACGTCTACCGCGATGGCCTGGTCAACATCCTCGACGACGAGGGCACGCGCCAGGCCATCCGCGTATTGGAGGAGCGCACGCTGCTGGCTTCCGTCCTGTCGGAGACACAGGCCCAGGGCAGCGAAGGCGTGCAGGTGGTCATCGGCGGCGACGGCCGTTGGGAGGAGTTGCGCGACTGTACCTTGATCCTGTCGCGCTACGGCGTCAGCGATAGCTTCTATGGCACAGTCGCCGTCGTCGGCCCGACGCGCATGCCCTATGACCGCAACGTGGCCGCCGTCCGTTACGTAGCGGACTTGATGAGCGGCTTTGTCTATGAATACTTTGCCCAAGCCCCGCCCGAGACGGGCGGCCGCGCTCCGGGCTTAATCGAGGTAGGTGACAGTGACGAGTGATGAACGGTTGAGAGACGACGACGATGTCCTGGCCGACGCGGCGCTGGACACGGCCGGTTTGGCGGCTGAGGCAGCCGAGGGGACGCCGGACGACGATCTGGCGGTGGCGCGGGCCGAGGCGGCCCGTAACCTGGACGGCTGGCAGCGCACGCAGGCCGAGTTCGCCAACGCCCGCAAGCGCTTCGAGAAGCAGCGCGCCGAGGCGTACATCAATGCCAATGCCGATCTGGTGGCCAAGCTGCTGCCGCTGCTCGACGACTTCGAGCGCGCGCTGGCGGCGGTTCCGGCCGGCGATCGGGATGACCCGTGGCTGGCCGGCATCAACCTGGTCTATCGCAAGATGATCGCCGTTTTGGAAGAGATGGGCGTCGAGCCTGTGCCCGCCCTGGGCACGCCGTTCGACCCCAACATGCACGAGGCGCTGGGCCAGGAGCCATCGGACGAGTATGAGAGCGGCGTCGTGGCGCGCGAGATGCGCCGCGGCTATCGCCTGGGTGAACGGGTCATCCGCCCGTCGCTGGTCATGGTGGCCGAGTAGCCACACCCTGCCGCACAGACAAGCAATTATCCTGAGGACAGAAAAGAAATATGGCAAAGATAATCGGTATCGATCTGGGCACGACGAACTCCGTTGTGGCCGTCATGGAAGGCGGCGAGCCGGTAGTCATTCCCAGCGCGGAAGGAAGTCGGCTGTTTCCGTCGGTAGTGGCCGTCAACCCCAAGACCGGCGAGCGGTTGGTGGGGCAGGTGGCCAAGCGCCAGGCGGTCATCAACCCGCAGAATACGGTCTACTCCGTCAAGCGCTTCATGGGCCGCAAGTACAGCGACCCGGAAGTGCAGCGGGCCAAGGGGTACGTCGGGTATGAGGTCCACGACGCGCCCAACGGTGACATTCGCGTGGTCATGAACGGCCGCGAGTACTCGCCGCCGGAGGTTTCGGCCATGATCTTGCAGAAGATCAAGACGGACGCCGAAGCGTATCTGGGCCAGACCGTCACCCAGGCGGTCATTACCGTGCCCGCCTACTTCAACGACAGCCAGCGCCAGGCCACCAAGGACGCGGGCAAGATCGCCGGGCTGGAAGTGATGCGCATCGTCAACGAGCCGACGGCCTCGTCGCTGGCCTATGGGCTGGGCAGCAAGACCGACGAGCTCATCGCCGTCTATGACCTGGGCGGCGGCACCTTCGACATCTCCATCCTGGAAGTGGGCGACGGCGTCTTTGAGGTTAAGTCGACCAACGGCGACACCTTCCTGGGCGGCGACGACTTCGACCAGCGCATCATCGATTGGGTGGCCGACCAGTTCAAGTTGCAGGAAGGCATCGACCTGCGCAACGACAAGCAGGCGTTGCAGCGACTGCGCGAGGCGGCCGAGAAGGCCAAGATCGAGCTGTCGACAACCATGCAGAGCGAACTGAACCTGCCGTTCATCACCGCCGACGCTACCGGGCCGAAGCACCTGAACCTGACTCTGTCGCGAGCCAAGCTGGAGCAACTGACTGAAGACCTGGTGCAGCGCTCCATCGAACCGTGCCGTAAGGCGTTGAAGGATGCGGGCATCAGCACCGGCGACGTGACCGAGGTCATCCTCGTCGGCGGCATGACGCGCATGCCGGCCATTCAAGAGGCGGTGCGCAAGTTCTTCGGCCGCGAGCCGCACAAGGGCGTCAACCCGGATGAGGTCGTGGCCCTGGGCGCGGCCATCCAGGCCGGCGTGCTGGGCGGCGACGTGAAGGAAGTGGTACTGCTCGACGTGACCCCGCTGACGTTGGGCATCGAGACGCTGGGGGGTGTGGCCACGGCGCTCATCGAGCGCAATACGACCATTCCGACCAAGAAGCAGCAGGTCTTTTCGACCGCCGCCGACGGGCAGACACAGGTGGAGATCCACGTCGTGCAGGGTGAGCGGCCGATGGCTAACGATAACAAGAGCCTGGGACGCTTCATCCTCGATGGCATCCCGCCCGCGCCGCGCGGCGTGCCGCAGATCGAGGTCGCCTTCGACATCGACGCCAACGGCATCCTCAACGTTAGCGCCCGCGACAAGGCCACCAACCGGCAGCAGGCGATGCAAATCATCCCCTCCAGCGGCCTGGCCAAGGACGAGATCGAGCGCATGGTGAAGGACGCCGAGAGCCACGCCGCCGAAGATAGCCGCCGCAAGGCGGACGTGGAGGCGCGCAACGTGACCGACTCGGCCGTCTATGGCGCGGAGAAGTTCCTGCGCGACAACGGCGACAAGATTCCGGAGACGAATCGCGCCGCCGTCCAGAGCGAGATCGACGCCGTCAAGGCGGCGATGGCCGGCGGCGACCCCGCGACCATGACATCTGCCGCCGAGCGGCTGCAGCAGGCGCTACAGCAGGCCGGCGCGGCCATGTATCAGCAGGGCGAGAACCAGCCTGGCCCCGACGGCGGCCCGACCGATGGCGGCCGTGCCGATGAGGACGTGGTCGAGGGCGAATTCAGCGACGCAAATTAGAGGCCAGGTTCCAGGGGCCAGGGAGGTGACATTCTTCCCTGGCCCCTGGAACCTAGCCCCAGGCCCCTAATCTATGGCAGTGAAGCGCGACTACTACGAAGTCCTGGAAGTCTCCCGGACGGTAACCAAAGAAGAGCTCAAGAAGCAGTACCGCCGGCTGGCACGCCAGTATCACCCGGACGTGAACCCCGATCCGGCAGCGTCGGAGCGCTTCAAGGAGATCAGCGAGGCCTACGAGGTGCTGTCGGACGACGACAAGCGCGCGGCCTACGACCGTTTCGGCCATGCCGGCGTCGGCAACGGCGGGGTCGGCGGCTATGAGCAGGGCTTCGGGGGCGTTGCCGACCTCTTCGACGCGGTCCTTGGCTCCCTTTGCGGGGCGGGGGCGGGGCCCCGCCCGCGCCCCCCGCGGCCGCCCCCCGGCCGCGCGCCCCGCGCCGCCCCCGCCCACCACCTCCCGAGCGGCATCTTCCCCGCGCGAGGGGGG
>CALLZA010000311.1 GCA_937858165.1 uncultured Ardenticatenia bacterium | reverse complement strand
TAGTGTTGTTGTGTATAGTTGATGTTTTTTTGCGTGTTCGTTTTTTCGTTGTCGATATGTGTATCTTGTGTTGTGTGCTGGTTATGTTGTCTTCTTCATGATTTTTCTGTATGTATAGTTGTTTGTCTGGGTGTTCACTGTATGAGTGAGTTTGTTAGTTTTTTTTTTTTTTTTTTGTTGTTTGTTTTGTTTTAATGATACGGCGACCACCGAGATCTACACTAGATCGCTCGTCGGCAGCGTCAGATGTGTATAAGAGACAGGTCTTGGACAGTACTAGTCATGGCCTGTCTTTTCCTATCAACTCGGATTTCTCCTATTACCGATGTATTCTCCGCCCTCCAAAGCGATCTAAACAGCTACGTACCCCTTATTACCAGTGCTACATGGGGCGGAAGCTGGCAGCGAGTTGGCAACGAGGTTAAGGGGATCGATAAGTTTTATAGCGTTGCCGTCTGTGAGAATCACGTGTTGGCAGGGAGTGACAAAGGTGTTTTCAGTTTGAAACGCCCCAATTCCGTCTGGACTCATGAGCAGCCGGCGTTTAGCAACGCGCCAACTGCGGTTACCTTTGTGCCCGATAATTGCGCCATTGCCTATTCTGCCTCATTGGGTTTCGGTGTGTGGCGTGGCGTTTACAATGATGGCGACGGATGGGATTGGTCGCGCATTGACAAGGATAATCACCTGAGTGGAGCTCGATCGGTTATCATAGTGCCGGCAGTGATCGGCTCTCAGGAAACGATCTACGTTGCCGGAGAATTTGGCGTCATGTGGCTCCCATCGTTGCCGGACACGCCGCAGACATGGCAAGCCACCAACCTGACATCATTAGCGACGAGCCTGACCACCGACGGCGGCATCGTGGCCTCATATTGGAATCAGGGCGTTTATCTGCGCACGGGTGACGGCATTTGGTCTCCTCTTGGCAATAGTCCCCCGGCTGACAAGCTAGTCTATCAAGCTGCATATGACGGCCAGAAAGGCATCGTCGGAACCCAAACGGGAGCATTTCGCTTGACTGGCGGCAATTGGGAACGCATTTCCTCAATTGATCAGACAGCTTTCTCAGTCGCAGTGAGCCCGCTTGGGATGTTTGCCGGAATGCGAGGTAGAGGGATTGTCGGTAGCAGTGATGGCGGTGCAACCTGGTTGCCGTTTGATACCGGAATCGATAAGAATAATTCCGAATTCCAGGTACGCGATCTGTACCTTCCGCCGGGTAACGGTGGGAAGTGTATGCTGGCTGCGACAACTACTGGCATCTGGCAATGGGGAACTTGCTCTTAGTAGTCCTGCGCCGGCACTAGTGCGCGGGCAAATCAGCCATGCCAACCCCCGACCGCTATCAACTCCTCGACGTCCTGGGCCAGGGCGGGATGGCGGTTGTCTATCGCGCCTACGACACGCGGTTGCAGCGCGAGATCGCGCTCAAACTGCTGGCGGCCCACCTGATCACCGAGAGCGCCTTCTACCAGCGCTTCGAACGCGAAGCGCGCATCGTGGCCACGCTGGAACATCCCAGCATCGTCCCCATCTACGACTTTGGCATCGACGACAACCGCCAGCCCTATCTGGTTATGCGCCTGCTGCGCGGCGGCACGCTGCGCGACCGGCGAGCGCGTGGCGAGCTGAACGGGGCCGACCTGTGGCCGCCCATGCGCCAGGTGGCCGCGGCCCTCGACTACGCTCACAGCCTCAACATCGTCCACCGCGACATCAAGCCGGTCAACATCCTCTTCGACGAGAAGGGCAACGCCTACGTCTCCGACTTTGGCATCGCCAAGGTGCGCGACACGACGACCAGCGACCTGACCGGCAACAACGTGCTGGGCACGCCGGCCTACATGAGTCCGGAGCAGTTCGACGTCATTCAGGTCGACGGCCGCTGCGACCAGTACAGTCTGGCCGTCGTTCTGTTCGAGGCGCTGACCGGGCGGCTGCCGTTTGCCGGCAAGACGCCCAACGTGCTGATGAACCAGCACCTCAACGAAGCCCCGGTCGCCGCCCACAACCTGAACCCGGCCCTGCCGCCGGCCACCTCGGCCGTGCTGGGCCGGGCGCTGGCCAAGGAGCCGGCCGCTCGCTACCCCACCGTCAGTGCCTTTGTCCACGAGCTGGAGGCGGCGTCCTATCAGACCGCGCCGCCGGCCCACGTGGCCGGGCCGCGGCCCAGCGCCGAGCAGCAGCAGCTGGAGGGGTACTACCGCGCCGGGGTCGAGGCGTACGGCCGCCACGACTGGGGCACGGCGGCGGCCTTCCTGGGGCGCGTGGTGGCTATCGACGGCGCCTATCGCGACGCCGCCCACCTGCGGCAGGTGGCGGTGGAGCGCCTGAAGGACAAGCGCGACACGCCGTCCAAGCTGCCGCCCAAGCCCCCGCCTCGGCCCATCGACCCGCCGTCCATCCACCCCGAAGCCGGCGGCACGGCGGCCACCCCGCGCCCGCATCCCACCCAGCCGCGCAACATGCGGCTGTGGATCGTCCTGGGCGTTGGCCTGTTGGCGCTGGCCGCGCTGCTGGCCTACATCTTTAGGCCACCGCCGACGCCGCCCGCCACACCCGCGCCGACCGTTGTCTCCGTCCAACCGACGGACGTGAGCCAGGCGACCAGCGTCACACCGTCCCTGCCCCCCGGCCCGGCTGTGGCCGTCATCGCCGCCCCGGCCGACGCCCGCGCGCGTTGTGGGGCCGAAACGATCACCCCGGCGGCGGGCGAGAGCGTATCGCTGGGACAGTGCCGGTCGCTGCGCGTGACCGGCGGCGACGGGCTGACGGTGCTGCGCCTGCCGGACGGGGCGCAACTGACGCTGGCGGACGATGCAGAGGTGACTTTGTCAGCCGCCGGTGAGAGCGCGGGGGCGCCTGTCAGCATCGAGTTCCGGGTAGGGCGTCTGCTGGTGCAGAGCGACACCCCGATCGAAGTTGCCACCGCCAGCGGCGCGCGGGCGTCGCTCGACCGGACGGGCCTGCTGGGCCTCTTCCGCCATCCCAGCACCCTGGCGTTCGAGGCTGCCTGCCTGGTCGGTCAGTGCAGCCTGCGCGGCGAGAACGACAACGCGGCCACGCCGTTGCGGGCCGGGCAGGGCGGCTTTGTCAACAACGTCGGCCGCGCCGAGGGGCCGGAGAACGCCAACTTCGCCCACTACATCCCGTTGGCCCCCGACCTGGTGCCGACGCCGACGGCCACGCCCACGCGGACGCCCACGCCGACACGGACGCCCACGCCTTTGTCCACGCCGACATTGAACGGCTATTCGACGGCGACACCGGGTGCTACTGTGAGCACCTCTCTCACCCCGGACGTGACGGAAACAGTTCGGTTCTCAGACAGTGACCGCGATGGCCTGCCCTGGCATTCTGACCGCTGCCCGGACAAGCCAGGCGCGGAGGACAATCAGGGTTGCCCCGCCGAACCGACGGACGCAGCGCCGACTGAGCCGGCTTCGCCTGAGCCGACTGACACGCCAGTTCCAGGAGGCTAACGAACCCCTGATGGTTAAGGAAAGGACGGGAACAGATGACTAACACAATCGGCCGCTACGAACTGCGCGGCGAACTGGGCCAGGGCGGCATGGCGACGGTCTATCGCGCCTACGACGCCATGCTCAACCGCGAGGTAGCGCTGAAGGTGATGGCCGGGCATCTGTCGACCGATGTGTCGTTCCAGCGCCGCTTCGAGCGCGAGGCGCGGGTCATCGCCACGCTGGAGCACCCCAATATCGTTCCCGTCTACGACTATGGCACCACCGCCCAGGGGCAGCCCTATCTGGTCATGCGTCTGCTGCGCGGCGGCACGCTCTACGACCGGCTGGCGGCGGGAGCGCTGACGCAGCAAAAGCTGTTGGCGATCATGAAGCAGGTCGCTTCGGCCCTCGACTACGCCCACGACCGCGACATCATCCATCGCGACGTCAAGCCGTTCAACGTCCTGTTCGATGAGAAGGGCAACGCCTACGTCTCCGACTTCGGCATCGCCAAGGTGCGCGACGCCACAACCAACCTGACCGGCAACGCCATCGTCGGCACGGCGGCCTACATGAGTCCGGAGCAGTTCATGGGCGCGACGATCGACGGCCGCTCCGACCAGTACAGCCTGGCCGTCGTCCTGTTCGAGGCCCTCAGCGGCCGCGCGCCGTTCGTCTCCGACACGCTCCACGGGCTGATGTTCATGCACATCAATGAGCCACCGCCCGACGTTCATAGCCTGAACCGGAGCCTGACGCCGGCCATGTCGGTCGTACTGCGCCGCGCTCTGGCCAAAGACCCACGGGAGCGCTTCCCCACGGTGAGCGACTTCGTCCAGATGCTGGATGCGGCCGGCAATAGCCGCCAGGGCGCGGCCGACGACGGCCTGCGCCGCCAGCTACCAGACCACTACGACACCGGCCTGAAGGCGTATCCGCACAGCGATTGGGCCACGGCGGTGGACGTCCCTCCCCACGCTCACCCCCCGGCACACCACCATGGCCACCCCCCCCACAACGCCCAACACACCGCCCACCC
>CALLZA010000310.1 GCA_937858165.1 uncultured Ardenticatenia bacterium | reverse complement strand
CTTTTCTTCTGCTTTCTTGTGCTATCCTCTTTTGTTCATATTCTTCTGATTCCTTTCACAGTTTGATGCGCGTCCCTTACTCTGCTTCTCTTTTTTTTTTTTTAATGATACGGCGACCACCGAGATCTACACTAGATCGCTCGTCGGCAGCGTCAGATGTGTATAAGAGACAGATCCAGCTCCAACTGCACCCCCCAGCCGGTCAGAACGATGGGGCTGCGCTGCTCCGGATAGGGGCTGACGACGAGGAAGTTCTGGCCGCGCACGGCGTCCTGGATGGCGGCGATCTCCTCGGCCGGCAGGTCGGGCTGATAACTGATCCAGATCGCGCCGTGTTCCATCGAATGGACGACGTTAGGCGTGTTGAGCGGCTCGTCGTAGACGCCGCAGTTTTGCCAGACCGGGTCGTGGGTTCCGCCGGCCGGGGGCAATTCGCCAAAGGGAATCTCCAGGTCGGTCTCATGGCCGCGCGACGGCCGCGGGAACTGCACCACCCCGGCGACCGCCTCGGCCGGCCGCAGCGCCAGATAGAGCAGCCAGGCCATGACCGCCACGACGGCCACGATGCCAACGGCCAGCAGAATGTTGCGATTGCGGTTGTCCTGAGGCGCGGCCTTGCCTTTGGCCCGCGCGCTTGTCTTCTTCTTTGTGCCTCTTGCGCCCATTCTCTCCTCTTTAATACAAGCCACGACCCCAAGCACTGCCTGGGGCCACAACACGATTGCCGACGAACGGAAAGCCGCCTCGTTCAGGGGCGGCGCGGACGGCCGCGGCCAGGCCGAGGCTATCCTGTCGCTAAGTTTGGCAAGAAAGTGCTAATCTGACAAGTGAGACAATGGATCACTTATCCAACAGTCGCCCACCCAGGCCCACTCAGCGCCTGCCACTTGTCCAGATAGAGCTGTAAGTGGCTCTCGCCGGCGGCCACGCGGCGGCCGAGCATGTCGCGCAGCCGCTGCTCCTCGTCGGCGTGGCCCTGGGGCGACAATAGCCCGGCGAACAGCGCCGTCCGCAACCAGACGAGGTAGGTTGTCAGCGCGTCATACTGGTTGTACTCAACGATGCGCCGCACGTCGCCGGCCAGCCACAGCCCCAGCACGTCGTCGCCCGTCGTGCCCATCTTGCCGGGGATGCCCCCGGCAGCGGCCAGTTCATGCAACGACGGTGTGCCCTTGCCCCAACCGGAGACGATCTCTTTCACGTCCACATGCCACTCGCTGTTCTTGTGGAAGTAGTCGACCCCCTCCCACGGCTTGTTGGGCCGGTGACAGAACGCGCCGGCGGCGACACCCTGAATGATGCCGCGCTGCACCAGGATGGGCACATCGGCCGTGCGCGAGTTGAAGCCGACCAACTGCGGCTTCGGCTCCTCCTGGCCTAACTGCGTCAGGAAGCGCGTCAGTAGGTCACGCTCTGCCATGGCCGGCTGGTCCGGATCGGGCAGCGACGCCAGGGCCACGGTCACGCGGCCGTCCTCGCGCTGTCGCCGGATGACCACGGCGGCCGAGACGACACGACACAGGGCGTACTTCAGAAACTGTCTCTTATACACATCTCCGAGCCCACGAGACCGTACTAGATCTCGTATGCCGTCTTCTGCTTGCAAAAAAAACACTCTTACTAATAACGCAACTAACATGCATTCATCTCAATACAAACACATACTCTTATCATCACAACCGAGTAACCTCCACAAGCGCGTACAAATATACACAGTAAGGCTATCAGCTACAC
>CALLZA010000309.1 GCA_937858165.1 uncultured Ardenticatenia bacterium | reverse complement strand
TACTTGTGCGTGTACCTCCAGCGTGTTGTCACGCTATTCTGCCTCTATTCGCGTCGTGTCTTGTGATCACGGCTCATTTATTTAAGTCTCACTCCTATTTTGCTGTCTGTTTATTATACTCTACGATTGTTGTATCTGCGACATGAGCTACTGAGTTTTGTTGTTTTTTTTTTTCAAGCAGAAGACGGCATACGAGATCTAGTACGGTCTCGTGGGCTCGGAGATGTGTATAAGAGACAGGAGTGGGAGTCAGGCAGCTACGCCCGCTTTGTGAAGAACGAAAACTGGTTTGGGCCGGAACCGGCCATCGACGAGATCTTCTTCCGCTTTGTGCCCGACGACGCCTCGCAAGTGGCCGCGCTGCAAAACGGCGAGGGGGACGTGGGCACGTTCATCGCCTACTCCGACGTGCCGACGCTGCAAGACGCCGGGGTCAACATTATGACCGTGCCCTCCGGCTACTATGAAGGGTGGTTCTTCTTCCTGGGCGACGACACCATCCCCGGCCACCCGGCGATGCAAGACGAGCGCGTGCGCCAGGCCATCGCCATGGCCCTCGACCGCGAGACGCTGAACCAGGACTTGCTGCTCGGCCTGACCCGTCCGGTAGCGTCGATGTGGGCCGGCACGCCCTACGAGAGCCCCGACATCGAAATGTGGCCCTATGACCCGGCGGCGGCCAACGCCCTGCTCGACGAGGCCGGCTGGGTCGATAGCAACGGCGACGGCACGCGCGACAAGGACGGCGAAGAACTGGTGCTCGTCCACGGCACGACAACGCGCGAAATCCGCCAGGACGCCCAGGCCGTGGCCCAGCAGCAGTTGGCCGAGATCGGCGTCGGGCTGGAGCTTCAAAGCTTCGACTCCAACGTCTTCTTTGCCAGCTATGCCGAAGACGGCCCGGCCTATAATGGCGAACTCGACCTGATGCAGTGGTCCGACGGCCCGTTCTTCCCCGACCCCGACCACTACTACTGGCTGTGCAGCGAGATTCCCACCGACGACGCGCCCGATGGGGCCAACGCGCAGCGCATCTGCGACGAGGAACTCGACGCCCTGTTCCAGCTCCAGGCCACCCAGACCAACACCGATGAGCGCATCGCTACCTTCCATCAGATCTCCCAACTGATGCACGACAAGGTGTACTGGCTCGGCCTGTGGGACGACCCGGACGTGTGGGCCATCAGCGGCCGGCTGGGCAACGTCAAGATGTCCGGCCCGACGGCGTTCTACAACATCCACGAGTGGACGTTGTCTGACTAAACGCTAGACCTCAGAGGTGGGCCGGCGACTGGCCCACCTCTAAGGTCTGCAAATGGGAGAGCGATGACCCGCTACGTCATTCGCCGGCTACTACAAGCCATTCCATTGCTGTTCTTCGTCAGCATCATTCTGTTCGCGCTGATGGGCCAGATGGGTGACCCGGTGGCGACGATGGGCGGCCGCCGCGTGACCCGCCCGGCCGACCGCGAGCGCCTGACGCGCCAGCTTGGCCTCGACCAGCCGGTGTATATGCAGTACCTCTACTGGCTCATCGGCAACGACTGGCGACAGATCGACCTCGACGGCGACGGCGTGGCCGACACGACCGGTACGCGGCGCGGCATCCTGCGCGGCGACTTCGGCATGTCGCTGATGAAGCGTGGCCAGTCGGCCTGGGAGGTGATCTGGGACCGCGTGCCCAACACGCTGCTGCTGATGGTGACGGCGGAGGTCGTCATCATCGTTTTTGCCTTGCTCATCGGCATCTTCTCCGCCCTGCGCCAGTACTCACTGGCTGATCACGTCATCACCGCCGTGTCGTTTGTGGGCTATTCGACGCCTATCTTTTTCTTTGCCCTACTATCGATCTACATCTTCTCGGTCAACTTCAAGCGCTGGGGGCTGCCGTCTTTGCCGGCGGTGGGCATGTTCGACCCGCAGGTCGGCCGCACGCCGGGCCAGGTGGCGCTGCACATGATTCTGCCGGTGATGACCATCGCCTTCGTCAGCATCGCCGCCTACAGCCGCTACATCCGCAGCACGATGCTGGAGGTGCTCAACCAGGACTACATCCGCACGGCGCGGGCCAAGGGGCTGCGCAACCGCTACATCCTCCTCATCCACGCCCTGAAGAACGCCGCCCTGCCCATCGTGACCCTCATCGGCCTCGACCTGGCGCTGCTACTGGGCGGGGCACTGGTGACAGAGCGCATCTTCGCCTGGCCGGGCATGGGCCGCCTCTTCCTCGACCACATGCAGCGCTTCGACACGCCGGTGGTCATGGGCATCTTGATCCTGCTGTCGGTGACCGTCGTCGTCTTTCAGATCATTACCGATTTGACGTATGCACTGCTCGATCCGAGGATTCGCTATGATTAGGTTCCAGGTTCCAGGGGCCAGGGGCCAGGGAAGAGCGCTCTTCCCTGGCCCCTGGCCCCTGGAACCTGGCCCCTTGAGGGCTTAAATCATGGCCGCACTCGACCCAACACCTGTTGTTCTTCCTACAGGAGTGGATGAACTGGCCCCGCCGCTGACCTTCCGGCAGATGGCCTGGCGGCGCTTCCGGCGGCACCGGATGGCGATGGTCGGGGCGGTGACGCTCATCCTGCTGTTCGTCTACGCCTTTGGCGGTGGTCTCATCTATACCGCCGAACGGGCCAACTTCACCGACACCGGGGCGCGGCTGCAAGGCCCCTCGGCCGAGCACCCCTTCGGCACCGACACCGTCGGCCGCGACGTGCTGGCCCGCACCATCCAGGGCGGACGCATCTCACTCATGATCGGTCTGACGGCGGCCATTCTGGAGATCATCATCGGTGTCGTCGTCGGCGCGGTGGCCGGCTACTATGGCGGCGTGGTCGATAGCCTGCTCATGCGCCTGACCGAGGCGATGCTCATCATCCCGTCGCTCTTCCTGCTCATCGTCGCCGCGCGCCTGGTGGGCGGCAGCGTGCCGTGGATCATCATCATCTTCGCCCTGACGAGCTGGATGTACGTGGCCCGCATCGTTCGGGCCGAGTTCCTGTCGCTGAAGGAGAACGAGTTCATCCTGGCCGCCCGTTCCATCGGCACGCCGACCGGCCAGATCATCTTCCGCCACATCCTGCCCAACAGCATGGCCCCCATCGTCGTCGCCGCCACGCTGGCCGTGGCCGCGGCCATCCTGTCCGAAGCCTACATCAGCTTCCTGGGCATGGGCGTCCAGCCGCCGACGGCCACCTGGGGCAACATGCTCGACGGCTCATACAACTACATCGAGTCCGCCCCCTGGCTGTGGATCTTCCCCGGTCTGCTTATTCTGCTGACCGTGCTGAGCATCAACTTCGTCGGTGACGGCCTGCGCGACGCCCTCGACCCCCGGAGCCGCAACGTCTGATGATTACTCTAGCCGCGCCAGACCTGTCAGGTCTTCTGAGACCTGACAGGTCTAACCACAACCCCCTACGCGACGCCCTAGCCCCCCGGAGCCGCAACGTCTGATGAACACGTCGAATGCGCGCGATCTGTCCGACATCACGCCGACGCCGGTGCGCCGGCCGGGAGGCCCAAGCCATCCAGACCCGCGCGGCGGTTGGCCGCGCGACCGCTCCAAACCCAACACGAGCAACGTCCTGCTCGACATCCGCAACCTGGAGGTGCGTTTCCACACGCCGGAGGGCATCGTCCACGCCGTCAACGATATCTCCTACCGCGTTCATGAGGGGGAGGTGCTGGCTGTGGTCGGCGAGAGCGGCTGCGGCAAGTCGGTCAGTATGATGGCCGTGCTGGGGCTGATCCCGCGGCCGCCGGGCGAGATCGCCGGCGGCCAGGCGCTGTTCATGGGCCGCGACCTGCTGACGCTGTCGGAGGACGAGATGCAGGCCGTGCGCGGCGGCGAAGTGGCGATGATTTTCCAGGACCCGATGACGGCCCTCAACCCGGTGCTCAGCGTCCGGCGGCAGATGACCGAGTCGCTGCGCCGCCACTACAACATGACCCCGGAGCAGGCCAAGACGCGGGCCATCGAGTTGCTGGAGCTGGTCGGCATCCCCGACCCGGCGCGACGCCTGGGCGACTACCCGCACCAGTTCTCCGGCGGCATGCGCCAGCGGGTGATGATCGCCATGATGCTGGCCTGCAATCCCGATCTGCTCATCGCCGACGAGCCGACGACCGCCCTCGACGTGACCATTCAGGCCCAGATCGTCGAGTTGGTCACGCGCATGCGCGAGCAGTTGCTGTCTCTTATACACATCTGACGCTGCCGACGAGCGATCTAGTGTAGATCTCGGTGGTCGCCGTATCATTAACGAAAAAAATCGAATAATACAGATATGTGATCGACGACATAAAGCAACAAACATAGACTATCGAATCAGACAACATAAGACAGACTGACCAAGACTGCAATCGTGAAGGTGGCTGAATA
>CALLZA010000308.1 GCA_937858165.1 uncultured Ardenticatenia bacterium | reverse complement strand
GTGTGTGTCTGGTGGGGTTGTGAGGATGTGGGGTGGGTAGTTGGTGGGTGGATGTGTGATGGAGTTGTGGTGGGTGTCAGATGTGGATGTCACATATAGTGTCGATGCAGAGTTGCCGACGTTGTTTTCTGATTGGAAGCGTTACTGTTTTTGTTTTTTTTTTTGTGTGTTTTTTTTTTAATGATACGGCGACCACCGAGATCTACACTAGATCGCTCGTCGGCAGCGTCAGATGTGTATAAGAGACAGTGCCACCGAAGCCCAGAAAGCCGCCTTCCTTGCTGGCGTTGGCCGTGGCCTCGGCCACGCCGACCATCATGGCCTTGAAGGTGCTGACCTCGTTCTCGTCGGCGCCCTTGGCGCGCAACAGGTCGATCGTTCCGGTCACCGTCTCGCGCACGCGCTGCTGGAGCTCTTCGGGCGTCTTGGGCCGATTGGCGTTCATCTGATCTTTCTGCTGCTCGCCCCACTGCTTGAGCTGTTCCTGCTCTTGCTCACTGGGCTGGTTGCTCATGTAGTGCTTCAGCGCGGCCATGAGCGAGCTATCGCCGGCGTGGGCGTCGACGTAGCTCTGCATGCTGCTGAGGATGGCCTTGAACTCGCTGATGAGGCCAAAGGGGCCAGACGGATCGGCGGTGACAACGAGCGCCCCAATGGACGCCGGAGCGGAGACGATTTGCGCCCACTCTTCGACGGTGAACGAATCCTTGGTGATCATGTTACCTCCCTGCCTTGCTTGTATTCTGGGTGCATCGCACGTTCTGAAGTGCGTTGCACCTTTCTTAAGAGAGACACAGAGAAGGTGCAACCTACCTCAGAAGGTGCAACCACCTCGGAAGGTGGGATGCACCGGCTGATGAGTTTGTATCCGACTTGCGGCCGAGGGGCAAATGTCAGGGCTGGGCCGGCGTACTGAAGAGTGGCACACGGATGGTGCCGATTCTCACGGATGGACATGGATCACAAGAGCGATTCTGTGCCGCGTGAATCCGCGCCAATCCATGTCATCCGCGTCCCATTTCTGATAATCTTCAGCCCATGCACAGCGCGCCCGCCTCCGGCTACTGGGATCAACACCCCTTCGACCTCCGTTGCGAGTGGGGGCCGCGCGCCGTCGCTGCGCTGGCGCCCATCAGCGACGTGGTGATCGTCGTTGACGTGCTGTCGTTCAGCACCTGCGTCGATATCGCCGTGGCCCGCGGCGCCAAGGTCTACGTGCCGGTTCCGGGCGCGGAGTCGGCCGCCGACATGGCCCACCGCCTGGGCGCGGCCCTGGTCGGCTTCGAGGGCGCGACCTATCGACTGTCGGCGACGGCCATGCTGGGCGTGCCGCCCGGCACGCGGCTGGTCATGCCCTCGCCCAACGGCGCGACGCTAAGCGCGTTGGTGGGCGCCACGCCGACGCTGGCTGGCTGTCTGCGCAACGCCCGCGCCGTGGCCGCCGCCGCGGCGCGACTGGGGCGGCGTGTGGCCGTTATCCCCGCCGGGGAGCGCTGGCCGGAGGACGCCCACGGCGACCGCTCGCTGCGCCCGGCGGTCGAAGACCTGATCGGCGCGGGGGCCATTCTTGACCACCTGCCCGGCCGCCGCTCGCCGGAGGTGGAGTTAGCTGTGGCCGCTTTTCGCGCCGTCCGCGGCCGTCTGCCGGCGTTTCTGCTGGCGTGCAGCAGCGGCCGCGAACACGCTGCCAGGGGGACGGAAGGGGATGTGGCCCTGGCGGCGCAACTGGACGTCAGCGACTTCGCGCCGCGGCTGGTGGCTGGGGCGTACGTGGCCGGGGCGGGCGACGCGCCATGAGCCACAGCGCCTACCAGCTGCCCGACCTCGACCGCCCTTTCGCGCGGACGAATGTGCAGACCGTCGCCCAACGGGTGGATCTGCTCCGCGAGTTGCTGCCGGACGCGCGGGCGATCGGCGAGCTGTGCTGCGGCGACTGCTGGGTGCAGTGGGCCGCCTATCGGCGCGAGTTGACCGTCGAGCGCTACCACGGGCTGGACCTGCACCCGGGCGTCGTCGCCGCGAACCGCGCTGCCGGCATCGACTGTGACCTGGGGGACGTGCTCGACCCGGCAGCGCTGCGGCCGTTTCTGGGCGACGATGTGCTGTTTTATGGCCCGCCCCTGTCGGTCAACTGTGACGGCCACACGCTGCTGCCGTTTCGGGCCGTCACGCCCGGTTATGCCGATCTGGTCATGTTGCTGTTTGGGCAGCTCGGCTACGACGGAACGCTGGTCTGTATCGCCCCGCGGACGACGACGCCGGGCGACATGCGTTGGCTTTACGATACGGCGACCGACGCTAACCCTGGCGTGGGCCTGCGGCTCATCCACCATAGCTACGCGACCCTGACCGGCGCGGGCGAACGGCACGAACCGCGCCTTAAGTACGTTGAACTTTGGCTTTCTACGCGCCTGCCCGATCTGTGGGAGCTACGCGAGGGCCAGCCGTAAGAGAGAGTCGTTGCTATGATCGATAGACAACAGCGGATTGAATCCTATGGTCGTGTCACTGATCGGCTGATTGTCGCGCTGGACGGCTTCCCGCGCGAGATGTGGGCCTACCGCCCGGAGCCGGACGACTGGACGATCCACGAGATCGTCGTCCACATCGCCGACAGCGAGGCCAACAGCTACATTCGCGCCCGGCGGCTCATCGCCGAGCCGGGCAGCGAGGTGTTGGGCTACGACGAGGCGGGCTGGGCCAAACGGCTCGATTACCACGCCCAGGACCCCAACGTGGCCCTGGAGTTGTTCCGCGCCCTGCGCCATAGTACCTATGTGCTCATCCGCGACCTGCCAGACGAGGTTTGGTCCCACACCGTCGTTCACTCCGAGTCGGGGCGCATGACCTTCGATGACTGGCTCTACACCTACGAGCGCCACGTGCCGGAGCACATCGCCCAGATGCGAGCCATCTATGAGACGTGGCGGCTGGAGCAAGAAGAGGCGTAATGAGAATCATCCGCTGTCATCCGTCGCGCTTCGACGCCCTGGTGGCCTTCGTGGCCGCCCATAACCCGCAGCCGGAGCACCACATCGGCTACTTCGGCCTGACGCCGGAGGACATTCGCCTGTCGCTGCGGATGTTCAATTGGCCGTTCGACCGCGCGGCGCAACTGGCGGTGGTCGGCAACCGGATCGTGGGTGTGCTGGCGGCCGACATCGACAAGGAGATCGGGCGGGCGTGGTTGTATGGGCCACTGATCGCCCTTGATGACGGGATCGCCGGCACCTTGCCGGCTGAGCGCGCATCTGGGGAGGCGCACTCCGTCGCTTCCACCTGGGACGCCACGGCCGACGCCCTCTACACCGCCGTCGCCGCCCGCCTGCCGGCGGATATCCGCGAGTACGAGATGTTCGTCGATACGGCCAACGTCCATTGCCGGTCGTTCGCCGCCCGCCACGGCTTCGCGACGGTGGGGGAGTGGGCCATCTACTTCATCACGCCCGCGCGGCTGGCCCTGCTGCCGGAGGCCACGGCCGACGCCTGGGACGAGCGCTACTCCGGGCAATTGGAGGCGTTGCACAATCGCCTCTTCCCCAACTCCAACTATACCATGACCTACATGCGACAGGAGGTGGCCGAGCGGGGGGCGACGTTGCTCGTCGCCACAGAGGCAGAGACGCTGCATGGCTACTTCTTCGGCCGCTACGAAGCCGAAGCGGGTGAGGGGTACGTCGATCTCGTCGGCGTCGATGAATCCCGGCGGCGCACGGGGCTGGGGCGGCAATTGATGCTGGCCGGGCTGAGCCGGCTGCGCGGCGCGGCGGGGCTGCGCCAGGTAAACCTGAGCGTGGCTGCCGGTAATGATCCGGCACTGGCCCTCTACGATTCGCTGGGCTTCGTCCGCGAGCGCGACATGATCGCCTTCCGGCGGAGGATTGAGAAAAATTAAGAGAAGAAACCACAGATTACGCAGATTTCACAGATTACCGGAACGTAATCTGTGAAATCTGCGTAATCTGTGGTTCCATTCTTCCAGGAGGCAAGCGTAATGAGTGACCTGACGTTCGACATGCCGGAGCAGTCCGACCCGGCCGACGTGGCGTTCGTCCATAACAGCCTGCGCGACTACAACAACCAGTTCTCCCCCCACGGCCATCGGCCGCTCAACATCTTCCTGCGCGACACCGACGGGGCCATCGTCGCCGGGCTGCTGGGCGACACCTACTACGGCCTGTCTCTTATACACATCTCCGAGCCCACGAGACCGTACTAGATCTCGTATGCCGTCTTCTGCTTGAAAAAAAAAACTAACACCACAATCAAAACGACATTCACATACATCAATCTACAAATCAGAACATCGACGTCTACCTCAGCGACGACACTACACACAATAGCAAGCACGTCAACAACCGACGACGGACAATCGACAC
>CALLZA010000307.1 GCA_937858165.1 uncultured Ardenticatenia bacterium | reverse complement strand
CGTATACAGGTCACTACTGACTATATTTCTGACTGTGTATATTTATCATCTGTTGACGTGTGAGTACGTGATGTCGTTTTTTAGTGTCTGTTTTTTTTTTTTTCAAGCAGAAGACGGCATACGAGATCTAGTACGGTCTCGTGGGCTCGGAGATGTGTATAAGAGACAGCGTCCGACCTGAACGACCTCTATCGCCGCGTCATCAACCGCAACAACCGCCTTAAGCGCCTGTTGGAACTGGGCGCGCCGGACGTCATCGTCCGCAACGAGAAGCGCATGTTGCAGGAAGCGGTCGATAGCCTCATCGACAACAGCCAGCGCGGCAAGGCCCTCAGCCGCCGCGGCCGGCGCGAACTCAAGTCCCTGTCCGACATGCTGAAGGGCAAGAAGGGGCGCTTCCGTCGCAACTTGCTGGGCAAGCGCGTTGACTACTCCGGCCGTTCGGTCATCGTCGTCGGCCCGAAGCTGAAGATGGGCGAATGCGGTTTGCCCAAGACGATGGCCCTGGAACTGTTCCGGCCGTTCGTCATCAGCAAGCTCGTCCAGTACGGCTACGCCAGCAATGTCAAGGGCGCTAAGCGCTTCATGGAGCGCCAGCCGCCGGAGGTCTGGGAGGTGCTGGAAGAGGTCATCCAGGGCCGGCCCATCCTGCTCAACCGCGCGCCGACGCTGCACCGCCTGGGCATCCAGGCGTTCATGCCCAAGCTGGTCGAGGGCAAGGCGATTCAGTTGCACCCGCTGGTCTGCGCCGCCTTCAACGCCGACTTCGACGGCGACCAGATGGCCGTCCACGTGCCCCTGTCGGACAAGGCGGTGGCCGAGGCCAAGGGGATGATGATGGCCACGCGCAACCTGATGAAACCGGCTGACGGCCAACCGATCGTCGGCCCGTCGAAGGACATGGTGCTGGGCGTCTACTACATCACCATGATGCGCGACGGCATGAAAGGCGAAGGGCGCACCTTCAGCAGCCTGGAAGAGGTCGAAATGGCCTACGAACTGGGCTACATCGACATTCACGCCAAGATCAAGATATTAACGCCGACCTATTGGAACGACGACGGCAACATTCGCTACATCGACGGCGGGCCGATCACCCGCGTCATCGAGACGTCGCCCGGTCGCGTGCTGTTCAACCTGGCCATGCCGGAGCAGGCTCGCTTCGTCAACCGCTTGCTGGACAAGGGTGGCGTCAACGCGCTCATTAACCGTGTCCACCAGGTTCTCGGCGACACGGCGACCATCCAGATGGTCGATGCCATCAAGGACATCGGCTTCCGCTTCGCCACGGTATCGGGCACAACGGTGGCCGTGGCCGACCTGACCATCCCGGAGCAGCGCGAGCCGATCCTGGAAACCGCCCGCAAACGCGTCGATGAGATCGACCGCCAGTTCCGCCGCGGCCTGCTGACCGAAGAGGAGCAGTACCAGCGGACGATTGAGCAGTGGAACGATGCCAAAGACGACATCGCCGACGCGGTAAAGAAGGCCATGGACCCCAACGGCCCGCTGGCGATCATGTCGCTGTCGGGCGCGGGCAAGGGCGGTTTTGGTCCCATCACCCAGTTGGCCGGCATGCGTGGTCTGATGGCCGACCCGCAAGGGCGCATCATCCCTGTGCCGATTCAGTCCAACTTCCGCCAGGGGCTGGATGCGTTGGAGTACTTCATCTCCACCCACGGCGCGCGCAAGGGTCTGGCCGACACGGCGCTGCGCACGGCCGACGCCGGCTACCTGACCCGCCGTCTCGTCGACGTGGCGCAAGACATCATCATCATGGAAGAGGACTGCGGCACGGACAAGGGCATTTACGTCCGCCGTGTTGATAACTTCGGCAAGCAGACACTGTCGGAGCGCCTGACCGGCCGCGTGGCCGCCGAGACAATCGCCGACCCGGCGACGGGCGAGGTTGTCATTGCCGTCGGTGAGTACTACACCGGCGAGGCCGCCGAAGCGGTGGACTTGCTCGGTGTTGCCGAGGTCTACGTCCACTCGCCCATGACCTGCGAGCTGCGTCTGGGCATCTGCCGCAAGTGCTACGGCACCGACTTGGCGCGCGGCAAGCCGGTTGAGCTTGGCTCGGCCGTCGGTATCGTCGCCGCCCAGTCCATTGGTGAGCCGGGCACGCAGTTGACGCTGCGCACGTTCCACACGGGTGGTACGGCGTCGGCTGGTGGCGACATCACTCAGGGTCTGCCGCGCGTTGAAGAGTTGTTCGAGGCGCGCCAGCGACCCAAGGGTGAGGCGGTTATGACCGAGATCGGCGGCGTGGCTAACCTGCGCGTCATCGACGGCGTGCGCCACGCCTTCATCACCGACAGCAAGCTGGTCGATGACGTCTACGAGGTTCCGGCCGGCTGGTCGATTCTGGTGGAGAATAACCAGGAGGTGGCCGTCGGTGCGACGCTGGCTGAAAGCGGCGACGAGATCATTCACGCCCGCCATCCCGGCCGCGTGACCCGCGACGAGAACGGCCTGCGCGTCACCTGGGAGAGCCGCGACGAGCGCGATTATGACATCGCCGCCGGCGTGCGCCTGCTCATCGGCGACGGCGCACGCGTGAACGCCGGCGACCAGTTGACCGAAGGCTCGCGCAACCCGCATCGCATCCTGGAGATTCTGGGCCGCGACGCAGTGACGCAGTACCTGCTGCGCGAAGTTCAGCAAGTCTATCGGCCGCAAGGCCAGAACATTCACGACAAGCACTTCGAGGTCATCATCCGCAAGATGCTGAGCAAAGTGGTTGTCACCGAGTCGGGCGACACCGACATGTTGCCCGGTGACCTGATCGAATCGCCTATCTTCCAGGAAAAGAACGAAGAAGTGATCCTGGAGGGCGGCCAGCCGGCGCAAGCCGAGCCGGTGCTGCTGGGCATCACCAAGGCGTCACTCAACACTGAGAGTTTCCTGTCGGCCAGTTCGTTCCAGCACACCATCAAGGTGCTGGCTGGGGCGGCCATCGCCGGCAAGGAAGACCGTCTTGTCGGGCTTAAGGAGAATGTCATCATCGGCAAGCTCATCCCCGCGGGCACGGGCTTCCGCGTGGGCGAAGAGGAGCTGGAGGCGCTGCCCGAAGGGGTGTTCTTTGAGAGTGACCCGGCGGCCATGCGGCTGACAAGCAGCGCCCTCATCGACGATGACACCGACGACGAGATTCTGGCCGCCATCGCCGCCGCCGCGGCCGACGCCTCGCGCCTGACGCTCGTCTCCGATTTCGAAGACGGCGAAGAGGTGGAGGACGGCTGGGAAGACGACGCCGAGTGGGAAGACGACGATGAAGAAGACGAGGAAGTCGACGGCGAAGAGCACGAAGAAGAGGACTGGGAAGCGCCGACTGACTAGTTCCTGACTCGGTGCGATGCACTTTCTGAAGTGCCTTGCACCTTCTTAGCCACTTAGGTGCGTCGCGCTTTTCTGAGTGCGACGCACCTTTTTGATCCCGCAGCGTCAGACTGTCCAGAAGGTGTAACCCACTTCAGAAAGTGGGATGCACCGGTGCGTTAGTAGTCACGCCGCAACAGCATGTCGGTCAGTTGCAGCAGGGCCGCCGCGGCCGCCCCTTGCGGTTGGGCCAGCGCCAGCGACGACAGCGCCTCATTGGTGTAGTAAGCGGCGCGCTCGGCGGTGTAGTCGCGCGCGCCGGACGCCTCGAGCAGGGGCACGACGCGGCCGACGAATGCGGCATCAGCGTCCGTCCCGGCGTAGAGATCGCGCAGGGGCGCGCTGCGGGCCAGGGCGTAGAGGACGGGCAGCGTCTTCTTGCGCGTGGTGATGTCGGTGCTGACCGACTTGCCGATCAGCTGTTCGTCGCCCCAGATGCCAAGCAGGTCGTCTTGCGCCTGGAAGGCCAGTCCGAGCTTGAGGCCAAAGTTGGCGAAGTGGGCCACGCGGCCCTCATCGGCCCCGGCCACCAGCGCCCCCAACTCGGCGGCCAGGGCCACCAGTACGGCCGTCTTGCCGGTGATCATCGCCACGTACTCGTCCACAGCGACTTCGGCCCGCGTCTCAAAACTCATGTCCGTATACTGGCCGCACGTCAGGGCCACGCACGTCTCGTCAAAGCGGCGCAGCGCGCGGACGACGGTGGCCGGGGCCACGCCGCGGTCGGCCAGCCGCCCCAGCGCCAGGTGGGCCAGGGCAAACATGGCGTCGCCGGTATTGATGGCCTGCGGCTGGCCCCATAACGTCCAGACCGTGGGCCGGCCGCGCCGGGTGGGGCTGTTGCTGTCTCTTATACACATCTCGAGCCCACGAGACCGTACTAGATATCGTATGCCGTCTTCTGCTTGAAAAAAAAAAGAGATGTAGTGTTACGATACGGACACTATCATGTATGGTAGGGACAAAGCGGACGAGGACTCTAGCACTACAC
>CALLZA010000306.1 GCA_937858165.1 uncultured Ardenticatenia bacterium | reverse complement strand
TATGAGAGAGTGTTTATACAGTCTGTGTTACGTGTGCTTTTCTGTGAGGTATCGAGTGTCTACAGTTTGGATTTAGTAGCGTCTGTGCTGGTGTGTGTAGAGAGTTGTGAGGATGAAAACCAGCTAGGTGTTATCGTTGTATTTTTTTTTTTTTCAAGCAGAAGACGGCATACGAGATCTAGTACGGTCTCGTGGGCTCGGAGATGTGTATAAGAGACAGGCTCAAGCAGTCGCAGCGCGAAGGGGAGCGCGTCGTCGTCTTCAGCCGCCAGGCGCCACGGCTGGCCGAGCTATGGGGAGGCGAAGGGGGCCGGCTCATCCGCACGCTGGAACCGCTGACCCAGGCCGGTACGTCCGGACACCTGTCCGGCGACACCGTTGACCCTGTCGTCACGGCCATCGACGCCGGCACCGGCCGACAGGGAACCGTTCCGCTGAGCGCTCTGCCGGACGTGCCGCCCGACGGCAGCTTGACATTTGTCCACGGCAGTCTGGCCGAGGGGTTCAGCCTGGTGCGGCGCGAGGACAACCGTGTCCTGCTCCACCTGCTGACCGACGCCGAGATCTTCGGCTGGAGTCGCCCCGCACCGCGCCGCCAGCGCACCGCTCGCCCGGCCGCGCCGGAGACGTACTTCGCCGACATCAAGCAGGGCGACTACGTTGTCCATCTCGACTACGGCATCGGCAAGTTCGAAGGAATGGTGGTGCGCAATCTGGGCGGTATGGAGCGCGAATACCTGCTGGTGCAGTATGCCAACGGCGACACGCTCTACGTCCCCGTCCACCACGCCGATCGGCTGGGCAAGTGGATCGGCCCCGACGATGCCGACCCATCGCTCAACCGGCTGGGCGAGCGCAACTGGACACAGGCCAAGGCCGCCGCCCAGCGCGCCGCCGACGAATTGGCCCAAGAGCTGCTCGAGCTCTACGCCGCCCGCGAGACCATCCCCGGTCACGCCTTCCCGCCCGACAGCGAGTGGCAGGCTGAGTTGGAAGCCGCCTTCCCCTATCGCGAGACGGAAGACCAGTTACGCGTCATCAGCGAAGTCAAGGACGACATGGAGCGGGCCAACCCGATGGATCGCCTCATCTGCGGCGACGTAGGGTATGGCAAGACCGAAGTCGCTCTGCGCGCCGCGTTCAAGGCGGTCATGGACGGCAAGCAGGTGGCCCTGCTCGTGCCGACGACCATCCTGGCCCAACAGCACTTCACCACCTTCCGCGAGCGACTGGCCCCTTTCCCGGTCACGGTCGAGATGCTGTCGCGCTTCCGCACGCCGACCCAGCAGCGGCGCATCGTCCAGCAGTTGCGCGCCGGCGGCGTAGATATCATCATCGGCACTCACCGGCTGCTATCGGACGACATCGCCTTCAAAGACCTGGGGCTGGTCATCGTCGACGAGGAGCAGCGCTTCGGCGTGGCCGACAAGGAGAAGTTGAAGCAGTGGCGCACCGAAGTGGACGTGCTGACGCTGACGGCGACGCCCATTCCGCGCACGCTGCACATGGCGCTGACCGGCGTGCGCGACATCAGCATCATCGACACCGCGCCCGCCGAGCGCCTGCCGGTGGAAACGTGGGTCGGCGAGTCGGATGATTCGCGCATTCGCACGGCCATCCTGCGCGAACTGGACCGCGGCGGCCAGGTGTTCTTCGTCCACAACCGCGTGCAAAGCATCAATATCATCCGCAAACGACTGGAGAAGCTGGTGCCGGAGGCGCGCGTTGTCGTCGCCCACGGCCAGATGAGCGAGCGCCAGTTGGAGAAGATCATGGTCGAGTTCGCCGAGGCGCGGGTGGACATTTTGCTCAGCACGACCATCATCGAAAGTGGGCTGGACTTCCCCAACGCCAACACCCTCATCTGTCTCTTATACACATCTCCGAGCCCACGAGACCGTACTAGATCTCGTATGCCGTCTTCTGCTTGAAAAAAAAAAAACAAAACACCACAACCATTGGCATGCCCATATACACCAATACAAGCTCCTACAACCATACAACACATCGAATGCCGTGTTCTTACTACAAAGCTACATCTATCAATAGCAGTATATATACTACGACACATCACATGCATCACTTCTAATACAA
>CALLZA010000305.1 GCA_937858165.1 uncultured Ardenticatenia bacterium | reverse complement strand
TATTCTGTGCTGTCTCCTTCTGTTATTTTTTATGTTGCGCTCTTCTCGCGAGATTTATCTTTTTTTTTGAGTAGCCGGAGCCCACCGTGATCTACACTAAGTCCCTGGCCGGCAGCGTCAGATGTGTATAAGGGCCAGTCGCACCACCGGGAACCCCACCATCCACGCCTCTCCGGCGCGGATCTCGCCCGGCGGCGCGTCGAGGGTGATGATGGCCCAGCCGCCGGCCAGCGCGGCCGTGGCCGTGGCCAGCAGCAGGACCGTTAGTAGCAGCAACCCGATCTTTCGCGTCATCATACTTTCTCCTTCACAAACAGTGGCCGACCCGGTCGGTGTGGTCTTGCAGACAGTACACCGACCGGGCCGGCCAGGTTCCCTGGTAGGGGTGATCAATCGGGTGTTGGGTGCTACTTGGTAATGCTCTTCGACAGCACGCTCCCGGCCGCATCGAAGGTGTAGCCATTGCGGGTGACGTTGGTAACGGTCAGCGTATACGTGCCGCGCGCGCTGGTCACCACGAACCGGACGCGCCCGACGCTGTTGGTCTTGGCCGACACCGTCTTCACGTTGCCGTTGGGCAGCGTCCAGCGCGCGGCCACGGTGGCGTTGGCCACGTTCTGGCCGCTGCCGTCCTTGATGTAGACGAGGCCGGTGATGGTCGCCTGGCTGCCCTTGACCGTGCCGCTGAGGGTGATGTCGCTGACACGCATGCTCTTGCCCGCGGCGGTGACGGTCACCGTCGCTTCGGCGCGCGTCCAGTTGCCGAGAGCGTCGGCGGCCGTGGCCCACAGCGTGTAGGTGGCCGGCGTCAGGCTGCGCGTGTCCCAGTTGGCGGAGAGCGCGCCGCTGTTGCTGACCGAGCCGAGGCTGATCTCCTGGCCCAGATACTGGTTCCAGTAACTGATCTCCAGCGTGGCCACGCCGACGTTGTCGGTCGCCTGGGCCGAGACGGCGACCACGCCCGAGACGGTCGCGCCGTTGGCCGGCGTGAGGATGGTGACGGTCGGCGGCGTCGTGTCCAGCGGTGTGGCCGGCGCGGTGACGGTGGCGATGTTGGACCACGGCCCGCTGCCGGCCACACCGACGGCGCGCACGCGGTAGTCATAGGTCACGCCGACGCCGACGGTCGTGTCGGTGTGGCTGGTGTTCAGTCCGGGCGGCGTCAGCGATAGCGGCGTCCAGTTGCCGGCGGGCGACACGCGCCGCTCCATCTGGTACGACTGGACGGCCGGGCCGGCGCTGTCCCACGTCAGGATGATGGCGTTGAACGGCTCACTGCTCGTCGCCGGATGGGCCACGCCGGCCAGGTTGGCGGGCGCGGGCGGCGGAGGCAGCGTGCCGGCCGGGGTCAGCAGCACGCCACCCGTCTGGCCGGTAATGGTGTTGCGGGCGATGGTGGCCACTTGCCGACCGTCGTTGATCTTCGCCCCACTACCGGTGATAACCCATCCCGCGCCGACTACGGCCGGGTCGAGCAGGCCGCCCAACGGGTACGTGCCCAGCCCGTCGAGGTATAGCCCCGCGCCGAGTTCGCCGAAGCCGATGTCGCCCAGGTTGTTGAGGCTGGAAGCGGTGGTGTAGCGGCTCGTGCCGGCGATGAAGCTCCACGCGCCGCCGCTGTAGCGGAAGACCGAGACCACGTTCAGCGAGACGGAACTGAGCGCGGCCGTGCCGACCATCTGGGCGCTGTTGTTGATGGCCACGCCGGTGATGGGTTGATAGTTCGGCGGCCCGGCGGGGATCGGCTCCAGCGCCCCGGTGTTGAGGTTCAGCCGCTCGGTGCTGCCGAGCAGCAGCCCGTGGTCGTTCAGGTCGCGGGGCGCGATCGCCCAGCCGTACGTGGCGAACAGGTCGACGACGCCGAGCGCGTCGCTGTAGAGCCAGCCCGTCGTCGCCGCCGGGATGTAGCCGAGCGCGCCGCGCGCGCCGACAATTTGGCCCAGGTTATTGATAGCGGTGGCATAGGACGAAGGATCGCCGGGCAGGCGCGGCAACTCCTGGATGGTATAGCCGCCGCCCGCCGGCGTCCAGCGCACGGCGACGGCGTTGAACGCGGCGTTATAGGAGACGCCAACGATGACGCCGGCGTCGTTGATGTCGGTGGGGAAGACGCTGACCGCGCCGGGTAGCACGGGCAGAGACGACCACGCCCCGCCGCCGACGCTGACCAGCGGCTCGTAGTTGCTGCCATTCAACCGGGCGCCGACAACGGTGCCGCTGTTGTTGATGGCCGCGGGCGAGCCGGGGCCGAGGTATTGGAGTTGATAGGCGGGTGGGCCGGCCTGCGCGCGGGCCGAGGGGATGATGATAAGCGCCACCAGCACGGCCGCCAGTAGGGCGAGGCGGCGCGGCCAGTCGTCGCGTCGATGGGGAGCGATGGTTGACATGGGGGATGACTCTCCTTGGTTCGACTTGTCCTCGCTGACCGGAAGCCAACGGGGCATGGTGTTGGCGACGGGCGCAGATGTAGGCTCACCCCACGCTCGCCGTATGCGGCCCAGTTAGGCCGTCACTATGTATAGAGTGACGCTGCCGCCCCGAAAGTAACGAACTGTGCTCGATTATCCCCCTTTTCGCTCTGGTCGCGACCCTAATCAGCGACCGGTGTGGCCGGCGGGGTGATGGATTCGGCAATGCGCCGCGCCTCGGCCAGCGTCAGGTCGCCTTCCAGGCGGAAGGTGTAGCCGTCGCTCACCCAGATGAGGACGTTCGAGGCGATGAGGCCGGCGTTTGGCGGCCCATCGCCGAACAGCAGTAGCCTGTGCGGCCCCGGCAGCCACATAGCGGTCGCGCCGTTGACCGTCGTCTCCTGCACGCCCCCCTCGCTGACCATCTTGCGGGCGAACTCGGCTACGGCGATCTGCGTCAGTGACAGGGGAGCGCTGTCCGGCCCGCGCCAGACAAGGGTGACAGCCGGCAAGTCCACGTCGCGGTGGAGGTAGACCTCATCCGGCGCGCCCAGCGCGGCAGGGACGCGCGGCGCGAAGCCCAGCCGCTGTGCCGCCGCGGCCGCTGTCGTCGGCTCGCCCAGCGCGATCAGCGACAGGGAGTGGCCCACACTGTCCACGGGGGTGACAGCATGGGGTGCCGCGGGGACGGCTGTTGGTAGCGGAGCCGGGAGCGCGCGCTCGTCGATGAAGATGTCGATGGCCCCGACGCGGGCGAAGAACGACAGGATGGCGGCCCGCGTCGGCGGCGCGGCCAGCAGGGCGGCGGCGACGCCGAGCAGAAGGAGCGCCCAGGCGAGCCGACCGCCGACTGCCGACCGCCGACCGCCGATTCCCCTTCCGGCGGCGGTCGGCATACGCCCGCGCAGCTTGCCAGCGATCGCCGGCGTCGGCGGGTAGTCGAAGCGTCGCGCCATTTGCTCCAGGGATTGCTCCCAGCGGGTGTCGTCTATCTGTTCCATCTCAATCGCTCCCCAGCGCCTCGCGCAAATCGGGAAAGTCGGCGTCGATGACGGCGCGCAACAGGGCCAGCGCCCGGCTGTGGCGCGACTTGGCCGTGCCGGGCGGGATGTTCAGCGCGGCGGCCGTTTCCGCCTCCGACAGCCCCAGGAAGTAGCGCAGGTAGACCACGTCGCGGGCGTCGGGCCGCAGCCGTTCGACCGCCTGGCGCAGGCGGCGGGCGTCAGACGCGGGCGTGCGGTCGGGCGGCGGGTGATGGCGGCGCGGTTCGCTCAGGAAGGCGCGCTGCATGGCCGCCCAGGCCCGCCCCAGCCCTCGCCGCCGGTTGCGGGCCAGATTGGCGGCGATGCTGAGCAGCCAGGGGCGCAGCGGCCGCGCCTCGTCGAACCGACCCAGCGCCAGAGTGGCGCGGACGAACGCCTCCTGGGCGATGTCCTCGGCCTCGGCGGCGTCGCCCAGGATCAGGTAGGCCAGGCGGAAGACCGGCTCCTGGTGGCGGCCGACGAGCGCCTCCCAGGCGGTCTGATCTCCCTGACGGGCGCGCCGGACCAGGTCGGCCTCCGCCGGGTCGGCCGCAAGTCGTGGGCCGCCGGCGTCGGCGTCGATTGCGCTCATTCATACCACTATACACCGCGGCTGGTAGAATGGTTCCCATGAACCTGGAGATTTCGACCGATCCCAACCGGCTGGACATGACCCTCATCCATCACTGCCTATCGGAGAGCGCCTACTGGGCCATCGGCCGCCCACGCGAGGTGGTGCAGCGCGCCTTCGACAATTCGCTGTGCTTCGGGGCGTATCACGACGGGCGATTGGTCGGCTTCGCCCGTGTCGTCACCGACTACGCCACCTTCGGCTGGCTGGCCGACGTGTTCGTGGTGGAGGCGCATCGCGGGCAGGGGGTGGGCAAGGCGCTGGTGCAGGCGGTGGAGGATCACCCTGATCTACAGGGTGTGCGCCTGCTGCTGGCGACGAAGGACGCTCACAAGCTCTACGCGCAGTACGGCTTCGAGCCGGTGCCGCCCGACCGCTACATGCAGCGGCCGAAGCGCACGTCTTAGCCACCCAGCGGGAAGGCAACCCGGCCGCGGGCCAGTTGGCGCGCGCCGAGCATCAGGTGGTGGCGGATGCGGCCGTCAGTGACGATCTCACCGCGCCAGACGGACCAGAAGAGCTGCTCGACGACGGTCTCGGCCGCGGCGCGCTGGCCGGTTACCAGCGTGGCCACGGCCAGCGCCGCCGCCGCATAGCGGTCGTAGAGAGCGGCCAGTGCGGCCTGGTCACAGCGGCCAACGCGCTCTAGCAGCGTTTCGTCACTCATCTGCTCATAGGGCATGGTGACAGGATAGCGCCCTGGGCGAGACGACTCCAGACCAACCACTGCTCAATTGTTGACCATTTGGGGGTTGCCTAGACCTGACAGGTCTTCTGAGACCTGTCAGGTCTGGGTAGTATCACGCCTCCCGCTACCTTTGGACACGTAGAGATTGCCCGCCACCCAGAAGCGCCACGGTAACGACAGCCACGGCTCCGGCGTTGTGTTCAGGCCGACGCGCGGGCCGGTGCGCACGCGCTCGTCGGGCACGCTCCCGTCCGGCTCGATCCACAGGCCGCCGTCGGTGGTGGTCATGTCAATGGTGTTCATATCGCCGGTGATGCCGAAGGCCAGCACGAGCTTGGCCGGGCCGCTCGTCCACTCCAGCGGCGGGCGGTCGGGGCGGCGCGCCGCCATCTCGTCCAACCCCTCCAGCGGCTCAATGGCGCGGATGAGCACGGCCGCCGGCTGCCCCTCCGGCTCGGTGACGACGTTGAGCATCCAGTAGTTGCCGTAGGTGAAGTAGATGTAGGCCCGGCCGGGCGGGCCATACATGGGCGCGTTGCGCTTGGTGGGTTTGCGGCGGCCGTGGGAGGCCAGGTCGTCGAGGCCGGTGTAGGCCTCCGTCTCGACGATGCGGCCGGACAGGCGTGCCCCGCCCGGCAAGACGCGCACCAGCCGCGCCCCCAGCAGCCGGCGGGCGACGGTCAGGGTGGGCTGGGCGTAGAAGGAGGGGGGCAGGGGTGTGGGCACGCGATCACTGGTCGCCATGCCCGCCTACTCGGCCGGCAGGCCGGTGATGCGAATGCCCGCGCCGCTGATCTTGTGGCGGACGTTGATGCCCAGCAGCACGGCCGTCAACCCCTCGGCCACGACGGCATTGGCCAGCGCGCCGGCGTTGATGCCGCGCATCCCGGCGTCGCGGCACAGCCCGGCAACCACGTCCTTGTCGGCCGCCTTCTCGCCGCAGATGAGCACGTCGCAGTCGAGTTCGTGCTCCAGGTCGCGCAGATGGACGGCGGAGATGTTCTGGAAGGCGGCGACGACGGTCACGCCGCGGCCGAGTTGCTGCTGCGCCTCTTCGGCCGCCGACAGGCCGCTGGGCAGGCGCACGGCGCGGGCCTTGGGCTGGCCCAGGGGGGCGACGACGGTGATGACCAGCTTGCCCTGCAACACAGCTGTCTCTTATACACATCTCCGAGCCCACGAGACCGTACTAGATCTCGTATGCCGTCTTCTGCTTGAAAAAAAAAAAAAAAAACAAAGATCTATACATCATCTTTCAAATTAAAGCATAAACGAGATGCAGAAACAAAACGACTAGATGAGCGACAACAAGGCTATTACCAATTTAGTGAGACAATGATGCTCAAATCCAAAACCAAGACTACGACATGGAAGATAACTCACCACTAACAGAATATAGACACGG
>CALLZA010000304.1 GCA_937858165.1 uncultured Ardenticatenia bacterium | reverse complement strand
GTGTATTGTCTGTCGCTATATTATTTTGTGTAGATCTGGATGAGAGTGTGAGTAGTGTGGTGTGTGGTGTTTTGTTCAAGCAGAAGACGGCATACGAGATCTAGTACGGTCTCGTGGGCTCGGAGATGTGTATAAGAGACAGGCTTTGCCGCTCTACCTGGCCAGCGGCAATTGGCAAGTCGCGCTCCTCGCCGGGCTGACCTTCAGTCCGGCCATCGTTTTTGTCATCGTCTTTGTCACCCTGACCCAGAAAGCCGAGTTGGCCCAAAAGCAAGCGGAGACGCTGGCCGCACAACTGGCCGACGCCAACGAGCGTCTGTCGGTCTATGCCGTGCAGGTCGAAGAGCTGGCCACAACGCAGGAGCGCAACCGGCTGGCGCGCGAAATCCACGACAATCTGGGCCACTATCTGACCGTGGCCAACGTCCAGATCAAGGCCGCGCAGGCGGTGATGGACAAAGACCCGACGCGGGCGCAAGTGGCCCTCGACCGGGCAGCACAACTGACCCAGGATGGGCTGGCCGCCGTGCGCCACTCGGTGGCCGCCCTGCGCGAGTCGCCGGTCGGGGCCGTGCCCTTGCCGGAGGCGGTCGCCGCGCTGGCGGCAGAAACACAGGCCGCGGGCATCGTCGTGGAGTTGGCCGTCGAGGGGCGGCCGCGCCCGCTGGACGCGCGCGCCGAGCTAACCCTCTACCGCGCCGCACAGGAGGGGCTGACCAACGTCCGCAAACACGCCCGCGCCTCGCGCGTCGATCTGCGGCTGGACTACCGCGACCCGGCGGCTGTGACCCTGACTATCCACGACACCGGCCTGGGCAGCGACCCGGCGGCCGAATCGACCGGCTTCGGTCTGTTGGGCCTCAACGAGCGCGCCCGCCAACTGGGCGGCCGACTCACCATCGAAACCGCCCCCGGCGCGGGCTATGAGCTGATGCTGACACTGCCTACTAGGGATTAGGGATTAGGGACTAGGTTCCAGGGAAGAATGATTGCGAGCGGCCAATGAGTAACGGCCAACGACTAATTGATACTGGCAACTGGCAACTGACACCTAGCAACTGGCCCACTGACCCACTGGTTACTGACCATGATCCGTCTCCTCCTCGTCGACGACCAGGCCCTCTTTCGCGAAGGGCTGCGCACCCTCTTATCGCTACACGAAGACTTGCAGGTTGTCGGCGAAGCGGGCAACGGCCTGGAGGCGCTGGCCGCGGCCGACGCGCTGCGCCCCGACGTCGTCCTCATGGACCTGCGCATGCCCGTTCTCGACGGCGTCGCCGCCACCCGCCGCCTGCTGGCCGCCCACCCCGCCAGCCGCGTCATCGTCGTCACCACCTTCGACGACGACGAGCTGGTCTTCGACGGTCTGCGCGCCGGGGCGGTGGGCTATCTGCTGAAGGATGTGTCTTCCGACAAGCTGGTCGAGGCCATCCGCGCCGCCGCCCGCGGCGAGAGCTTCCTGCAGCCGTCCATCGCCGCCAAGGTGCTGGCCGAGTTCAACCGTCTGGAGCGCAGCGCCGCCCCACCCCCGCCCCTGGCCGAGCCGCTGTCGGAGCGCGAGCTGGAGATTTTGCGCCTGCTGGCTGCCGGCGACAGTAACAAGGAGATCGCCGCTGCCCTGTTCATCGCCGAGGGCACGGTGAAGAACCACGTCACCAATATCCTGGGCAAGCTGGACGCGCGCGACCGGACGCAGGCGGCGCTAAGAGCGCGGGAGTTGGGGTTGATATAACCGAAGTCGGCTGTCATCTGTTAACGGTTGTCGCCCCTAGCCTATGGCCCCACGTACTCCCACTGGCCGCAGTCGCTGAATTGCACCTCATAGTCGGAAGCGGCTACCGTCACTGTCCCACCGGCACTGCCGAAGTGGTTATCGATGATCTCCTGGCTGCCATCCAGCCGCGCCCAGTAGCAATCGTCATTGCTGCCGGTGGATCGCCATCGGCCGGGGGCAATTTCGAGGCCTACTGTGTAAAAGCCATTACCCTTGGGTGAAGCAGCGTCGGCGGCCAGAAGGGGCGTCTCATTCTCGACGTACTCCCACGTGCCGCAGTCGCTAAATTCGACCTCGTAGTCGGAGGGCAGGATGTTCACCGTGCCGCCGGCATCACCAAAGTGATTGCCCAATAGCTCCTGGCTGGCGTCGAGGCGGGCCCAGTAGCAGCTCGTGCTGCGCCCGGTTGAGCGCCAGCGGCCGGGCAGGATCGTCACTCCCACTTGATAAAAGCCATTGCCCTTTGGTGCGCCCAGAACGCCGTAAGCCTGAACAGTGGCCGTTTGGACTAAGTTAGGGGTAGGCGATGGGATGGGCGTCTGTGTGGGCGGACTGGTCGGCGGTGGCGTAGAAGAAGGCGCAGGGGTATTGGTTGGGTCGGGCGTCCGTGTCGGTAGAGGCGTGTTTGTTGGTAAGGATGTAGCCGTGGGCGTCGGCGAGTTGCTGGGCGTCGGCGATGACGTGACGGTAACGGCAACCTCGACCTCACGTGTCACTTCGACCTGGCGCGTGACTTCTATCACGCGCGTCACTTCGACAATCTTCTCCACTGTCACCTCGACCACCACCGCCGTGGGCAATGGGGCGGTAACCGCCTCGGGATCGACATCGACCGCTGACTGACGGCAGGCGATAAGCATCAAGACAAACGGTAGCAAAGCAAAAGGGAAAAATCGTTTCATGGCTCTCCCATACGATTAAGGCTATAGCGTATTCACAGATGCCATACCCCAATTATATGGCTGTGCGAGCGTAATAACGCCACAAGTATGCTACATAACGTTATTTCAATGCCTTTCATTATGGCATTATACGCATTATTGCATATCGCTCGATTTTTCCATTGACAAACCATCAGGAATAGCCTATACTATCTGCATAACCCGAATAAATGAATAATCGGGTAAATGAAATTGCAAGGAACCGACCATGCCCATCGCCAACAGCGACTTACTTCTGCCCGACGACGCTACCCCAGCGCTCAACGTCGCCCTGGAACCGGCCCACAACGTCCAGCACTCGCTGCTGCTGCTGGCCCGCGCCGATGAGGCATCGGGCTTCGACGAGTGGGTCTATCGCACGGCCGCGGCCATGTCGCCGGAGGAGCGCGCCACCAACCTGTTGGTCATGATCGGCTTCCACTACGCCGTCCGGCCGCGCCACAGCTACCCCAGCTTCCCGGCCTACCTGGAGCATCTGGCCACCGCGCGCCCCACTCACCTGCGCGACAAGGTGCTGGATGCCTACATCGATATGGCCCGCCTCAACGAGGGGGGCGCGAGCAACGCGCGGCCAAGCTATGACGCCATCCTGGCCGACGTCAACACCTTTCTGGCCTTTCTGCGGCGCGGCTTCGGCGAACACGTCATTATCGAGATCGAGCGGCAGGCCTATACCTACCTGCTCGACCCGCCCGCCCTGCAGCAGCTCATCGGCTGCACCTTATCCACCTCCGACGCCGCCGCCGAGCACTCCCGTCTCGATCTCGGTGGTCGCACTACCATTAACAAAACAACAACATAAAACCATGAGCCGGGGCGACCACTACAAAGAGACGACGCAAAA
>CALLZA010000303.1 GCA_937858165.1 uncultured Ardenticatenia bacterium | reverse complement strand
TGGCTATGTTCGTGCAGTGGTGGTTTATGTGGTGGACATTGAATAGTGGAATAGCTAGTTTGGTTTAAGTGATGTTCTGTCTTCGTGTGGTGGATATTGTTTTTTGTTGTTTTTTTTTTCAAGCAGAAGACTGCATACGAGATCTAGTACGGTCTCGTGGGCTCGGAGATGTGTATAAGAGACAGCATCTTCCTCGACCCCGACTATCACCGGCAGGGCCTCGGCCTGCGGGCGATGGAAGCGCTGCTGGCCGCGTACCCCGAAGCACGCGTCTGGCGGTTGGAGACCCCACCGTGGAACCAGCGCACGCGGGCGTTCTACAAGAAGCTGGGCTTCCGGGTGGTGCGCGAGACGGCCGAGGACGTGTTTTTCCAGAAGACGATGAGTGACAGCCACGGAGTGTAGATCGCCGGGGGTGGTCTGTGCTAGAGTACCAGCCGGCCGGAGAGGTCGACGACACCGCAGCGAACACTCATGCACAGCACTCCCCTCATGCGCCGCGCCGCCGGGCTGCTATTGGCCGTACTCGTCCTGGCCGGGGTAGCGGCCGTCGCTGTTGGTCGCGTCGCGCCAACATCACCACGTGTTATGGCCCTGCGCGCCAGACTGCCCCAAACCAGGAATTACACCGACCCGGCCGGCCCCCTTCTGAGCGGCCGCTTTGCTTCAGACGCGTTGCCTGCGCCGGATGAGCTTGTCGTCGTCACCTACAACTTGCGCTATGCCGAGGCCATCGAAGAAGCCGTCGCTGCTTTCCAGACGGTCGCACCGCTGCCGGCGGCCGACTTCATCCTGTTGCAAGAGATGGACGAAGCGGGCGTCGTGGCCCTGGCGCGGGCGCTCGGCTATGACTACGTCTACGCTCCGGCCTCGGTAGCTGAGGACGGCGACGACTTCGGCAACGCCATTCTCTCGCGCTGGCCGCTCAGCGATCCGCGCAAGATCATCCTGCCGGGTCTACACCCGTTGAGCGGCCAGCAGCGCACGGCCACGCGGGCCACGGCGCGCGTCGGTGAGATGGATGTGCTGCTCTACTCGGTGCATCTGGAGATCGCCACCGCGCCGCCGGAGTTGCGCCGTGAACAGGCGGCGGCCGTCCTGGCCGACGTGCCCGACGATGCGCCGGCGGTGATTATCGGCGGGGACTTCAACACCATCATGACGCGGGGCGTGGCTGGCCTGGCCGAGCAGGCTGCGGCGCGCGATCTGCAGCTGCTGACCGCCGGGCTTGAGCCGACGTTGATACGCTTCGGGCGGCCGCTGGCCCGGGCCGACCACATCGTGACCCGCGGCTTTGAGCGGCTCGATGGCGGGGTGATGAGCGGGGTGTCGGCCAGCGATCACTTTCCGGTGTGGGCGCGGCTACGCTGAGCCTGCCCCCCTGTTGTAGATTTGGCGAAGAGCGGTAGAATGGCGTCCATCGATGCCGGCTCGCGCCTACCGCCTGTCTCGTTTTTCCAACGATAGACCGCGGCCCGGCGGTTGCAGGAGGACTGGCATGTCGCTAGCCATTGGGGACGTACTCAACCATCGCTATCGCATCACAGCGCTTCTCGGTCAAGGGGGCATGGGGGCGGTCTATAAGGCGTGGGACCTGAACCTCAAGAAGCCGGTCGCCGTCAAGGAAAACTTTGACGCGTTGCCGGACGCACAGCGCCAGTTCGAGCGCGAGGCAACCCTGCTGGCTCGTGTGTCGCACTCCAACCTGCCGCGCGTTACCGACCACTTCGTGCTTTCCGAGGGCGGTCAGTATCTTGTAATGGACTACGTGGAGGGCGAAAGCCTGGAGTCAATGCTCGACCGGCAGGGCGTCCTGCCGGAGGAACAGGCAGTGGGCTGGACAGGGCAGGTGTGTGACGCGCTGACCTATCTGCACAACCAGTCGCCGCCCATCATCCACCGCGACATCAAGCCGGCCAACATTCGCATCACCCACGACGGTCGCGCCATTCTGGTCGACTTCGGCATCAGCAAACTGTTCGAGCAGGGCAGCCGCACGACCGTCGGGGCGCGAGCCTTCACCCCTGGCTACAGCCCGCCGGAGCAGTATGGCGACGGCTCCACCGACGCCCGCTCCGACCTCTACGCTCTGGGAGCCACCCTCTACCACTTGCTGACCGGCAGCCTGCCGACGGAGAGTATCAGGCGGATGGTCGGCGCGGCCGAGTTGACGCCGCCGCGACTGCTTAACCCGTCCATCTCGCCGGGCGTGGAGCGGGCCGTGCTGGCGGCTCTGGTCTTGCCGACCGAGCAGCGCTTCCGCGACGCGGCGACCTTCAAGGCGGCGCTGGCTGGCGGACCGGTCGCGGCTACGAAACCGGCGGCCACGGGGCCGGTCGTCATCGCGCCGACGGTGGCCGCGCCAGCCCTGGCCGCGACCCCGTTCCTGGGTGCGTCGGTCGCCCGTCAGGCCGAGCCAGCCACCGGCTCGGCCCCGTCGGGGCGCGGCCGGGGTTGGACCGTGGCCGCGATGGCGCTGCTCCTGGTGGCCACGCTGGCCGGCTTCCTGCTGATTCGTGGCGGGCTATTGGGTGGCGATGGGGAAGCATCCGAGGGGTCGGAACAGATTTTGGCCGGCAATGAAGGCCTGTCTCTTATACACATCTCCGAGCCCACGAGACCGTACTAGCTCTCGTATGCCGTCTTCTGCTTGAAAAAAAACAAAAAACAAACAAAAAAAAAAAAAAGAAATAACAAAAAAAAAAAAAACACACACAATATCATGAGATAACAGACGTCATCAGCATCCATATACCGGACCCGACATTCAAAGTTTAAAAATCTATATCAGTACTGATATGAATAAACTGCAGTATCTCTGTGCACAGCCAACAATCTATCA
>CALLZA010000302.1 GCA_937858165.1 uncultured Ardenticatenia bacterium | reverse complement strand
CGCTTTTTGTTCGTCTTAGCTATTTTTTCTGCTTTTGTCATTCTTACTCGCCAGTGTCATCATGTTCTGTTTTTTTTTTTTTATTCATGAGCGGCCACCCCCGACATCCACACTCGCGTGCGTGGCGGGCCGTTCAGATTATAAAAAAGCCCACTCTACCCCCCCCTAACAAAAACCCCCGCCAACCAGGCCCGCCGTGAGCAGCGACGGGTACAAGTTCAAACGAAACATTTGAAGCACCTCTTTCGAATGCAGTCGTCGGCGTAAAAGCCTCGCTCATTGTGCGGCACGTCGGTTCAACTCCTCGATCATCCAGGCATCGCGCTGTGCAAGCAGGCCGCGCTGCAGCAAGTGTTCGGCAATTTTCAGCGCCTTGCGCACGTACACTTTGTCACCGCATACTTCGGTCAATTTGACGTAACTGACGATCAGGTCGCGCTGCCACTCGGTATTGGCCGGGTCGCGCCCGGCCAGCGCCTCGCGGATCGCCAGGCTCTTGCGGTACGCGGCCAGCGCCCCCGCGCCGTCGCCCTGCGCCACCAGCACGTCGCCGATCTTGTTGTGGCTGACCGACAGGTCGCGCTGCCAGCCGGTATTGGCCGGGTCGCGCCCGGCCAGCGCCTCGCGGATCGCCAGGCTCTTGCGGTACGCGGCCAGCGCCCCCGCGCCATCGCCCTGCGCCACCAGCACGTCGCCGATCTTGTTGTGGCTGACCGAGAGGTCGCGCTGCCACCCGGTATTGGCCGGGTCGCTGTCGATCAGGCGTTGAGAGAGCAGATGGGCTTCTTCGTAGTCCCGCCAGGCATCGGCCAGGAAAGCGTAGCTTCGCGCCGAATCTCCCGCATTGGCGAGGAACCAGAAGAACAAATGTAAGGCTTGCGGCCAATCCGGTTCGATCTCGAGGATGTCGGTATACAGCGAGCGCGCCTCGACAGACTGACCCTTGGCCTCGTACAGCGCGGCGGTACTCAACAGCGGCTCGAGCTCGCTGCGGTTACGCTCGCGGGCTGCTGCAGCACGATTGCGCACCGACTGCAGGATGGCCGGGCGCTTCGCGGCCACGTAAGCGATCGCTTCGTCGACTCCTTGTTCGGCCAGAATGCGACTCATCTCCTGAAACACGCTGCTGGCACTGCCGCGGCCCTCGATCTCGGCGAACGAGGCCGCCAGTTCCTCGATACGCAACAGACGAGAGGCATGCGCAGCGTCGGCTGCTGCGCGCCGTCGCTCACGCTCCTGCCAATCCGGCGCCGCCTCGGCTACCGCCAACTCGCGGCGATGGGTCTCCTCGATGGTGGTCAGCAGGTGGGCGCGGATCTTCGCGGCATTCACCTCGGCAACCTGTTGAACATCGGAGCTCAAGCGCTGGATCTCACCCCACAAACGACGCTCCCTGTCTTCTTCGCGCTGGCGCAACGCGGCGAGCTCGTCGCGCAGTTTCAGGATGATGAGTTCGAGTTCGACGTCGCTGTTCGCGGTGTGGCGCAGGTGATTGTCGCGCTTGAGACGCTCGATGTAGGCCTGCTGAAGCGCCCGGCGTTCGGCCTGAAAGTCCCGAGCGGCTGCCGGGTCAAGAATCCCGACGTTGTCCGGCACGTCGAGTTGTTCGGTGGGCTTGTCGCGGTGGCACTGATCGCCAATGACGATAACCCAAGTCTTTTTGCCCTGGCGGACGCCATAAAGCAGTTCGAACTGGGTGTAGGAGACACGGCCAAAATCCCGATCCGCCTCGGGCGGCTCGGCACCGTAGGCATGGCCGACGAGTTGGATCACTCCCTCGCAACCGTCAATCTGCTCACGTAGCCACTGGCGCAACTCGCCATACCCAGTTGGAAAGTCATCTTGCGATACGGGGTCGTAACCCAGTGTACGAACCGTCCGCGCGACCGCTTGCCGTAAGCTGCGCAGTTCCGCGCTGACTGCCGAGAGGAAAAGACGGGGTCGCGTCATGGGAGAGATCCCTTTCTCAGAGGGCAATCGTGATCGGCTATTCTATACAGATTCAGGATGGCAGATGACCAAATGCTGCCCTTGGGCTAAACCGCTCGCGCGGTAGAGGCTACGCATAAGCTGCTGAGTATCTTTGAGATTGGCGTGCTGTTTCCCATGTTGAGAACTGAGGCAATCCGCCTCGTTACTCGACATAAGCAGCGCCATGACCATCATGACCCAAAGCATCAGCCCGTTGCGTCAACGCACGATCGACGACATGCGGATGCGCAAGCTACCCCACCGGCTATCCGACCCGAAGCCCCCCATCGGCGCGATCACGCGCGAGGCGCTGCAACCGCCCGCTGCCGCTCTCGTTCCGCAACGACAAGGAGCAACTATTGGAACGCTGACAGAAAGCCTGGGTAGGGTTGCTCAGAAGGCATGGAGGAAGGCGGCAGAAATGGAACGGGCTTCAATTCTGGCCGATTTTTCCGGTTGACCGCAGGAGGTCAAGCAATTGTCGAGTCCAAAATGGTCGCGCATGGCTTTGGTCGTGAGGTTGCATTTCGGCCTTTTCCGCCAGTCACCGCGTACCAATACCGGACGTTCTGCAATGACCACTTTTCAAACCTCATAACGACTAAGAACTTATCCGTAAATAATATTCACTTTCAGTTTAATTTTTCTGAACGCCATGATTGATGCGGCCAGGTGGTTGAGCGCCAAGAAACTGCGCTCAAGCTTCTCGTATCGCACCAACAACTTTCGGAAGCGGTTGAACCAGCTGTGGGCCACTTCGACGATCCAGCGCCGGGCTTTCTTCCTGGGGTCACGTTTGAGTTCGCCGGCCTCTTGCCCACGCCCTTTGACATGGGGGATGTAGCCGTGCTTCGTGATGATCGCCAATGCGGG
>CALLZA010000301.1 GCA_937858165.1 uncultured Ardenticatenia bacterium | reverse complement strand
CTTTATGTGCTACTACTGCTGTCGTGCTTTGTGTTTTTTTTTAATGAAACGGCACCCACCGAGATCTCCACTAGATCGCTCGTCGTCAGCTTCAGATGTGTATAAGAGACAGGGAAGATGTCGGCCACGTAGCGGTGGCGGCCGAGGACGAGGTCGCCGGCATGGTACTTGGGGTGGCGCGCGCCAACGCGGCCGTCGGGCTGCGGCGGCGGCACTTCCTCTTCGTTGCAGATGGCCTCGGCAGCGCATTCGACGGCGTCGATGATCTTCTTATAACCGGTGCAGCGGCAGAGGTGGGGCGTCAGCGCCTTGGCGATCTCGTCACGTGTCGGCTCGGCGTTCTTGTTGATCAGGGCGTTGGCCTGGATCACCATGCCGGGGATGCAGAAGCCGCATTGCACGCCCCCCTTACTGACGAAGGCGTTGGCAAAGACGTTCTGGCGGTATTCGCCCAGCCCTTCGATAGTCGTTACGCGGCTGCCGGCGCAGCGCTTCATGGCCGTAACGCAGGCCAGGACGGCCTTGCCATTCAGGTCCACGGCGCAGCAGCCGCAGGCCGCCTGGGGCGCACAGCCGTCCTTGGGCGAGATGATGCCCTCGTGCAATCGCAGGTAGGTCAGGAGGGGCAATTCGGGGTCGCCGTCATACTGCTTGAGTTCGCCATTGAGCCAGAAGTCCATAGTACTGCTCCGTAGTTATGAGTGACGAGTGACGAGTTTAGAGGTCACCTATCGCTAACTGATTGTCGACCAGTGACGGCTGAGGGCGGCGCGACCGCCAGGAGTAGACCGTCAGTAGCAGGAAGAGAAGGCCAATCGACAGGGCGAAAAGCTCGCTCATCAGGCCGGGCCGGACAAAGGCCGCAATGCCCAGCAGCAGCGGGAAAACACTTACCCAGCCCACAAAGCGGCCGAAGCGCCCGGCGCTCTGAAAGTAAAAGCGCATGAGCAGGAACCACAGCGCCAGCCCGCCCCACTTGAGCCAGGTGAAGAGGCGAAGGCGGGTCAGCCGGTCGTCGATCGGTCGCGCGCCCAGGTCACGGGTGATAGCCAGCAGTTGGACGTTCTCCAGCACATCGGCGACCATGATACCCACTGCGAGCGCCGCGGCCAACAGGTAAACACGCTGCCCGGTGAGACGAAAGCAGACCAGCGAGAAGGCCAGCAGACAGCCGCCGTAGAGGGCGATATAGAGAAAGTCGAGGCGGTTGACGCGATCCATGGCCACGCGGACGGCGTCGCCCGCCGGCTGACCGACGGGCGCAAAGAGAGTCGCCACCTCGTCAGCCGTCTCGGCGAACTCGAAGACCAGCACCGGAGTCATGAAGCCGGCGGGCAACGGGGCAACTGGCCGCGGGCCGACGGCCGACAGGACAAGGGTCATGACGACCGCGCCCAGGCCCAGAATGCCGCTGATGAGGAACGGGCGATCTTTCATCTCTTTCGGTCGGACGGCAACACAGCTACGACGCAATCATAACCCGTTCCGGCCCATTCGTAAATCCGTGATAGCTCCTAGACCTCAGAGGTCTACTGATTGGCCTCTTGAAGCAGTTCATTGGCCAGTGCTTCGATAGCCGCCACGTCAGCCTCGCTGGGCCGCGCCTCGCCCTGGCCCAGGAAAACGATGGTGATGGTCATGGCGTCGGCCGTGGCCGGATCCCCTTGCTCACGGTTGAATGACGCCAGGCGGTCGATGAGCGCTTGCAGGCGGCTCGTCTGCTCGGCCGACAGCTCGACCTCGTCGCGCACTTCGGGTGGCTCGGTGGCGCAACTGGCGACGGTGGCCGGGCCGGAGAGGCTGACCGTCACCACATCGCAGAAGCCGGCAATGCCCCCCTCGCGCCGCCAGGTGATGCCGCCACCTGTCGCCTCGGCCCCTTCCTCGCCCAACACCTCCCCTTTGTCTCCCTCCTCTGGCCCCAGAGCGCAGGCGGCGAGAGCGAGTAGTAGCGAACACAGCACGCCCAGTACAATGGCTTTCGTCTTCATGTCACACTCCTGGTACGTGGCACTTTCTGAAGTGCCTTGCACCTTTCTGCACACCCATCCACCCCGCACATGCTTCAGGAGGTGCAACCCCCTTCAGAAAGCGAGATGCACCCAGACGAGGTGGGCTGCACCAATCATATCACTTCGATCGTCTCGACCTGCAACCAACCGCCATCCCACTCGTCCCGCTGCCAGTGGCCGCTGAGGCGCAGCGGCCGCCAGTAAGGGCGGCGGCCGCGGTCGGCAGCCAGCCCTTTAGCCAGTCGAGCCACGACGAACGTCTCGCCGTCGCCGATGAACATGCCGCCGCCGCCGGGCCAACCGGGGATACGCACGGCATAGACCGTGACCGCTTTGCCGCGCCCGACGGACAGACGGCGCAGCGGCGTCGCCCCGCGCGGCGCGGCCACCAACGCCAGGGGGTGGACGCTCAGCGGCTGGCCCAGCAACTCTGTTTCCCAGGCGACGCGCTCCGCCGGCGTTTCGGCGGCGGCCGGCTCGCCGAGATTGACGCGCTGGATCCGGCCAGGGTCTTCGCCTTTCACCGGGATGATGTGGAAGATACCTGCAAAGAGGCCATCACCGACAACACCCGCGTCTATCCCGGTTTGGGCGTCATCCCGCTGGACGAACTGTGCGCCCGCCTGAGCCGCATCGGCTACAACGACACCTGCTCGATCGAGCTGTTCCGCCCGGAGTATTGGCAGATGGATCCGCTGCACGTGGCGCAGACCTGCCGCGCCGCCGCGCTGGCCGTTCTGTCGCCGCACTTCCAGGTAGAATAGGCCGCAGCAACGCGGCAGCTCCGGCGCCTATCCAGAGTAGCGCTGTCAGCAATGAACCCATGACACAGCCAACCTCGCAGCAGCCCGCGCCGCTGACGACCACCCATGCCCTGTCTCTTATACACATCTCCGAGCCCACGAGACCGTACTAGATCTCGTATGCCGTCTTCTGCTTGAAAAAAAAAACACAAGCCACTCCACAACTATATATCCTAGAATACACTATACTAAGCACCCAGACACACA
>CALLZA010000300.1 GCA_937858165.1 uncultured Ardenticatenia bacterium | reverse complement strand
TATGTGTGGGTCCGTGCGCTCATGACATACTACACGGTTGCTCTTAATACGTCGTCCTACGCACACTAGGTATATGCAGTGTGTTTTTTTTTTCAAGCAGAAGACGGCATACGAGATCTAGTACGGTCTCGTGGGCTCGGAGATGTGTATAAGAGACAGCCGCGCGCGTGGCCGACTTCCTGGCCGGCGGCGCGGCCGGCGGCGGTTTGGCCAGCTTCCCCTACTTCTACGAGTCGCCGGTGGATCTCGTCTTCAGCGAAGACCCCGACCTGGGGCCGGATGCCTTCGACGAGATCATCGCCCTGCAAGGGGCGTTCCGCGCCCTGGGGCTGTCGCTGGCCCTGACCGACGAGCCGGGCAGCAACCATGACACGCTGACCCTCGGCCTCTATAACCGCGCCGACGATGTGGCCGACTTGCTGGATGCGGCCGGCATCGAACTGGTCATTACCCCGGCCATCCCGGCCACAGCCGGCGCGCCGCCCGCCAACGCCGTGCGTGTCATTAAGTCCGACCTGGGCGATGTAGCCATGGCCGGAACGGCGCTGATCCTGCTGAGCGATGAGGGTGAACAGCGGCACGTGGCCGTGCTGGCGGCCAGCAACGACGGGCTGGAGAGCGCCGTCGGCCGGCTGTTGGGCGCGGCCGAGAGCGTCGGCGTCGATCTCTCCGGCTGTCTCTTGCAGGACAACCTCGCTCTCTGCCCGACCGGCGTGGATGACGAGCCGATCGAGTACGAGCTGGTCACCACCGGCCCGCCTGACCTGCTGCCGGACGCGAGCGAAGATGAACGCCCCGACGAGGGCCAAACCACGGCTGGCGAGACAGCAGAACAGGGTATCATCGAACTGGGCGAGACGAAGAGCGGCGAACTGGCCGCCGACGAGGCCCACGCCTGGACGTTCAGCGACGGCCCGGCGACCATCGACATCACCGTAGACGCCAACACTAACCTCGACGCGGTGGTGGAACTCTATAGCCCGGATGACACGCTGCTGGCCAACACCGATTCGGCCTTCGCCGGCGGCGTCGAAGAGATGCGCGGCATCGCCATTCCCGACGACGGCGACTATCGCATCGTCATCCGCGACTTCTTCAACGACGGCGGCAACTACGAACTGACTGTGGCCGCCGGGGAGCCGGGGCAGGACGAGGCGGCCACGCCCGGCAACCGCATCTTCATCTTCATCGACGACGACGGCGAGCCGCTGGCCGGTGGCTTCACCAGCGCCGCGCTGATGGCCGCCGAGTTGAGCGGCGAGTACGAGGTCACGAGTTGGTCGGCGGCCGATGACGGCCCGCTGCCGGCCGACGCGCTGCAAGGCGTGGACGTCTTCATCTGGGAGTCGGGCGACTACCGCACCGCCGAGGCCCCGCCGGCCGAGGAGTTGGGCGCCATCCTGGCCTACGTCGATGCCGGCGGCGATCTGCTCGTCAGCGGGCTGTCGCCGGCCATCCTGGGCGAAATCGACACCGCGCCGCTGGGCGCAGCGCGCATCGTCGCCAACGATCCGGTGCTGAGCGAGGGGTTCAGCGACGGCCAGCCGCTCGACTTCGACCAGACCTATCCTGTGGCCGTGCCCGCCGATGACGACACGGGGTCTGACGATTATCTGTTCCTGACCCGTGGCCCGACGGCAGCCGAGGCGGGGGCGGCCGTCGGCGGCGGCGAAGTGGCCGCCAACGACCAGCGGACGATCTTCCTGCTGGCCCCACTCGCCGGCCTGGCCGAAGAGGATGGGGCGCAGCTGTTCAACAACATCATGGCCTGGTTGCGTTTATGAATTCACCCGATATCGTTCTAATCGTTCTGGACACGCAGCGGGCCGACAGGCTGGGCTGCTACGGCCACACGCGGCCGATCAGTCCCAACATCGACCGCTTCGCCGCCGGCGGGGCGCTGTTCGAGCAAGCCGTCTCACCGGCGCAGTGGACCATCCCCAGCCACGCTTCGCTCTTCACCGGCCTCTACCCGACGGCCCACGGCGTCACCCAATCGTCGCACAGCATTAGCGGCGGGCGGCCGCACCTGGCCCAGGTGATGCGCCAGTTGGGCTACGAGACGGTCGGCT
>CALLZA010000299.1 GCA_937858165.1 uncultured Ardenticatenia bacterium | reverse complement strand
AGTTCATCCTGAGCGGGCGCAATCTGAACGTGTTGGAAGTGCGCGCCCGCATCGACGCGATGGGCGACTCGACCGTCGTCGTCGGCGACGAGAGCACCATCAAGGTCCACGTCCACGTCAGCGACCCCGGCCGGCCGCTCAGCTACGGCATCAGCCTGGGCCACATCTCCGACGTGGTGGTGGAGAACATGCAGGCGCAGATGGAGGAGATCGTCCACGCCGCGCCGCCACCCGTGCCGCCGGTGATCACCGTCGAACCGGATCAGGTGGGCGTGGTCGTGGTCGCTTCTGGGGCCGGGCTGGCCGGCGTCTTCCGCAGCCTCGGCGCGGCGGTCGTCGTTGACGGCGGACAGACCAACAACCCCAGCACGGAGGAGATCTACGAGGCCATTGACTCGCTGCCGACCGACAAGGTCGTCGTTTTGCCCAACAACAAGAACATCATCCTGGCCGCCGAGGCGGCGCGCGACCTGAGCGTCAAGAACGTCGCTGTCGTGCCCAGCCGCTCCGCGCCGCAGGGCATCGCCGCGCTCATGGCCCTCGACCCGGATAAGGACGTGGCTGCTAACGCCGCGGCCATGACCCGCGCTCTGGGGCTGGTGCACACGGGCGAGATCACGCGGGCGACGCGCACCGTCCAGTTGAACGGGGTGGAGGTGGAGCAAGGGGCGATCATCGGCCTGGCCGACGGCCGCCTGTGCTGCTCTGGGCCGGACGAGCGGGCCGTGCTCGACATGCTGTTGCCCCATCTGGATGCGGCCGCCTGCGGCATTATCACGCTATACTATGGCGCAGACGTAACCATGACCCAGGCGGCCGAAGCCGCCGACCACATCCGTGATCGCTGCCCCCACGTGGAGGTCGAGGTCATCGAGGGCGGGCAACCGCACTACTTCTACATTCTCGGCGCGGAGTAATCCGCCCGACCGCGGCGCGTTTTTCGACCCGGCCTGGCCCAAAGGGGCGGCCGTGGGCGGGAGCACCTAAAAACTATGGACCGAGCATTGACACGGCTCGAGCGCGTGCTCGAGTTGGAAAGACAACAGGGCTACCAGAACAAGGCCGTCGTCGGCGGCATCCGCCAGTTCGCCGTCTACTGGGTGACACAGGCCACCGAGGAGGCGACGGACGAGGCCGATCTGGCCCTGGCCGAACAGGTATCGGAAGTGCTGATGGAGTATGGGCGGCTGTCGGGCGTGGAGGCCCGCGCCCCTGTCTCTTATACACATATGACGCTGCCGACGAGGGATCTGTGGTAGTTCTCGGTGGGGGCCGGCGCCTTTAAAAAAAGAAAAACGACAAAGGAGAAAGCTCCGAAACAGCAAGAGACACAAG
>CALLZA010000298.1 GCA_937858165.1 uncultured Ardenticatenia bacterium | reverse complement strand
TGTTGTATGTCGATCATGTTGTTTTTTTTTTTTTCTTTTTTTTCTTTTTGTTTTTTAATGGTACGGCGACCACCGAGATCTACACTAGATCGCTCGTCGGCAGCGTCAGATGTGTATAAGAGACAGGCTAATGGCCGCGTTGATCGAACTTCAGGGCATCACCAAGCGCTACGGCGACCTGACGGCCGTCGAAGACCTGACGCTTAGCATCGAGGAGGGGGCCGTCTTCGGCTTTATCGGTCCCAACGGCGCGGGCAAGACGACGACGATGCGCATCCTGACGACGCTGCTGCGGCCGACCACCGGCCAGGCGTGGATCGCCGGCCACTCCGTCGCCGACGAGCCGCAGGCCGTTCGCCGCGCCATCGGCTACATGCCCGACTTCTTCGGCGTCTACGAAGATATGAAGGTCTGGGAGTATCTCGACTTCTTTGCCGCCTGCTACGACATCCCCACCGCCACGCGCGCCGGGATGATCGACGACCTGCTGGCTCTGGTCGATCTGGGGCCGAAACGCGACGCCTACGTCGAGACGCTTAGCCGCGGCATGAAGCAGCGCCTCTGCCTGGCCCGCACCTTGACCCACGACCCGCAGGTGCTCATCCTCGACGAACCGGCCAGCGGTCTCGACCCGCGGGCGCGGATCGAGATGCGCGAACTGTTGCGCGCTCTGCAAGGCATGGGCAAGACGATCTTCTTCTCGTCCCACATCCTGTCCGAAGTGGCCGACATCTGCACCCGCGTCGGCATCATTGAACACGGCCGACTGGTGGCCGCCGGTAGTGTGGCCGAGATGATCGGCGGCCTGCGCGCCCACCGCGCCGTCAGTGTGCGCCTCGTGCCCGGCGCAACCGACGTGGCCGGGGCCGCCGCCTGGCTGCGCGACCGGCCAGGAGTCGTAAGCGTCGCCGTGCCGCCGGCCAGCGCCACCGACGATGTTGGTCAGGCCATCGACCGCCACACGCTGCGCCTCGACTTCAGCGGCGACGATGCCGCGCTCAGCGCCCTGCTGGCCGGGATGATCGGTCACGGCCTGCCCGTCGTCGCCTTCGGCGAAGACGCGGGCGACCTGGAGGACGTATTCATGCAGGTGACACAACGCGCGGAGAGTAAGTAATGGCCGACAGGTCAGTAGACAGCCGTTCGCCCCAGCGCTCCGGCGGTCGGCCGTCGGTCGTCAGCCGTCTGCTCAGCAACCCGGTGACGGTCAAGGAGCTGCGCGGGCGAATGCGTGGGCGACGCGCCTTCGCCGTCCTGACGCTCTACCTGCTCATCCTGAGCGGCGTCATCACCATCGTCTATCTGGCCTATAACGCCAACGCCAGCGGCCCCGGCGTCTCCACTGCGCGCACCGCCGGCAAGGGACTCTTCGCTGCTGTACTGGCCGTCCAGGTCTTTCTGGTGGCCTTCATCGGCCCGGCTTTCACCGCCGGGGCCATCAGCGGGGAGCGCGAGCGGCAGACGTTCGACCTGTTGCGGACGACACTGCTGTCGGCCGAGTCGTTCGTCCTGGGCAAACTCATCTCAGCCCTCAGCTACGTCTTTCTGCTGGTGCTGGTCTCCATTCCCCTGCAAAGCATCGCCTTTCTGCTGGGCGGTCTGTCATTGGCCGAGCTGCTCATCTCGCAGGCGCTCATCCTCAGCGCCGCTGTGACCTACGCCCTCTATGGCCTGTGGTGCTCGGCGGCCATGCGCTCGACGCTGGCGGCCACGGTGACGACCTTCGCCGGGATGCTGTTCATCACCTTCGGCACGCCCCTGGTGGCCGGCATGGTCGCCGTGCTCGGCACAACCGTTACCGGCACGTGGTTGTCCGGCCCGCTGGTGGAGGCACTGATTCTCTATGGCGGCCTGACGGCGGCGGCGACGAATCTGCCGGCAACGCTCATCCTCAGCGAGACGATCTATTTGCAGGAAGACGCCCTCTTCGGCTTCACGCAGTCCACAGCCGGGGGGACGACGGTCTGGCTCTTCTCGCCCTGGCTGTTGTTCGTGCTGCTCCACGCCCTGGCCGCCGCGGCCCTCTACGTCTGGACGGTGCGCCACGTCCGCCGCGTGAGCGACGTATGACGACGAGCCAGCGTATAGCCGATCACATGGACGACAATGGCTTTCGCGCGCTACAGAACCGGCTGGGACAATGGGACACCCGGCGGCGACAGGCCACGCTGTTGCGCTGGCTGCCGCGGGCGCTGGCGGCGGCGCTGCTGGTGGGGCTGGTCGTGGCCCTCGTCGCCCGCGCCCGACCGCTGCTGACAGCAGGCGAGATCGCCCTGCTGAGCGTGACGCTGGCCGGGGTGGCCGCAGCGGTGACAGCCGCAACGACTCTGGCCCAGCGGTCGTCGCTGGCCGAACAGGCGCGCTTCGCCGACCGCCACTTTGCCCTGCGCGAGCGGGCGGCGGCGGCGGTCGAAATCCACGCCGGACCTGTCTCTTATACACATCTGACGCTGCCGACGAGCGATCTAGTGTAGATCTCGGTGGTCGCCGTATCGTTCAAAAAAAAACAGTAGACGACGTCGACACACGTCCCGTAAACACTAGAAGAAAAAGCAGCAGCAGCAGAACGAACGAGAGCG
>CALLZA010000297.1 GCA_937858165.1 uncultured Ardenticatenia bacterium | reverse complement strand
CCTTCTTTTTATCTTGTTTAGTAGTATTCGTTATTGATGAGTGTTGTGTTCTTATGTGTGCATGTTAATAGTGTTGATATTTTTTTTTTTTTTTAATTGTCCTGCGACCACCGAGATCTCCACTAGATCGCTGGTCGGCAGCGTCAGATGTGTATAAGGGACAGCGCCGTATTCATTTGCTGCAAGATGACGCTGGAGCACATTCCCAACGTCGGCGAGTTCATCGCCACCATCCGCCGCTCCATCGGCGAGCGACCCGACACCGTCGTCTTCTTCCAGATTCCCAACGCCCGCTACGTCCTGTGCGACGTGGCCTTCTGGGACATCTACTACGAACACTGCTCCTATTTCACCAAAGGCTCGCTGGCGCGGCTCTTCCGGCAGGCCGGCTTTGAGGTACGTGACCTCTGGACGGCGTACGACGATCAGTATTTGATGATCGAGGCGCGACCAGGGAGTGTTCCCTCGCCGTCCGGGAGAGGGTCTACCGCCGAAGCCGGGGAGCAGGGGAGCGGGGGAGCAGGGGAGAAAGAACTGCTGGGCGAAGAGAGCGCGGCCGAAACGCTCGAAATGGTGCGCTACTTCGTCGAACATTACGAAGCCAACCGCACCCAATGGCGGACAAGGCTTGCCGACTGGCGCGCCACCGCGCGGCGCGTCGTCCTGTGGGGCGGCGGCTCGAAGGGGGTTGCCTTCCTGACCACCCTCGGCCAGTCGCGCGACGACATCGCCTACGCCGTAGACATCAACCCCATCAAACACGGCACCTTTATGGCCGGCACGGGGCAGGAGATCATCGCCCCGGAGTCGCTGAAGACCTATCGCCCCGATGTCGTCATCATCATGAATCCGGTCTACCGCGCCGAAGTGACCGCCGACCTGACTGCCCTCGGCCTCACCCCGGAGATACACACCCTGTAAGACATCTATCCCTCTTGAAAAGCATGAACCCTCACCCCGTCTGTCCCGAATCCGAAGCCATCCCGCTCATCGATATGCCCGGCGTGCCGGTGCATTGCAACGTCCTATGGCCGACGCGCGAGGCGGCATTGGCCGCACCGCGTGGCGACATTCACCTCACCTACCTGCCTGCCTGCGGCCACACCTACAACCCGGCTTTCGACCCATCACTGATGGAGTACACTCAGGAGTATGAGAACTCCCTCCACTTCTCGCCCCGCTTCCAGGAGTACGCCTCAGCCCTGGCCGAAGGGCTGGTCGAGAAGTACGATCTGCGCGGCAAGGACATTGTCGAAATCGGCGCGGGCAAGGGCGACTTCCTGATCATGCTCTGCGCCCTGAGCGGCAACCGGGGTTGGGGCTACGACCCCAGCTACGTGCCCGAACCCGGCTATACCGCGCCCAACGTCACCTTTGTGCAGGAGTTCTACAGCGAGAAGACGCTCGACCAGCCGGCCGACCTGGTGGTCTGTCGTCACGTGCTGGAGCACATTCCCGACCCCGACGCCTTCATCGCCCAGGTGCGGCAGGCCGTTGGCGACAAGCGATCGGTCGTCTTCTTCGAGGTGCCCAACGCCCTGTGGACGCTGCAACGGGGCGGCATCTGGGACGTCATCTATGAACACTGCTCCTACTACAGCCCCACCTCGCTGGCCGCCCTCTTCGAGCGCCACGGCTTTCGCGTGCTGGCGGTTAATGAGGTGTTTGGGGGGCAGTTTCTGACGATTGAAGCGGAGCCAATGGATGACCGCCGACCGCCGACGGCCGACCGCCGCCAGAGCGAGAGCGAATTGTCTGACCTGTCTCTTATACACCTCTGACGCTGCCGACGAACGATCTAGTGTAGATCCCGGTGGTCGCCGGATTATTAAAAAAAAAAAACACACAAACAACACATACGAGGCAAACTGCCTAAAACACACAACAAAAAACAGTCGAAATACACACCGACGCAGGA
>CALLZA010000296.1 GCA_937858165.1 uncultured Ardenticatenia bacterium | reverse complement strand
CATGGCGCGTTGGTACTGTGTGCACGTGTATAGGTTGCAGATATAAGGTTGAAGGACGGTGTGCTAGATGGTATTGATAGTTTTGTGTTTTTTCAAGCAGAAGACGGCATACGAGATCTAGTACGGTCTCGTGGGCTCGGAGATGTGTATAAGAGACAGGTGTAGGAGAAGGTGATGCGATTCAGGCCGGGAACGAGGAAGTTCTTGTTGAGGGCGCGAACAGCCAACGCCCAGTCGGTCGCACCGACGGGCGAGGTGCCGCTGCCGTTGAGGGAAAAGTTCGGGTTGCGCCAGAAGGCACCGACCAGATAGGCGTTCGTAAAGTAGGTGGCGATGCTGGGCGGCATGGTGAAGTCGTAGTCCACGGTGTCAGGCCGCTTGCCGTCCATGTGCAGGCCGAAGTCGTTGAAGTCATGGATGATGTAGGCGTTGACGGGCACATTGCGCATCAGCTTGAAGTCGGCCGAGACGCCGCCCGCGCCCTCGCGCACGTTGCCCGCCGCGTCAACCACGCGAATCTTGAAGCGGATGACCGGCTGATTGGTGATGTGGCTCACGTTCCACGTTGTTGTTGCCACAGTCGCGCCATTTTTGGGCTTGATAGTAGCGATATGGTTGATCGTGCCGCCGGTGGCCTGCTCTTCCTTGCCGCCGGGCCACCAGTTGTTGCGGCCCAGGTTGTGCCAATCGCGGAAGACGCCGTCGTTGTCTTCGTCGTAGCCTTCGTACCAGGCGTGGAACTCGACATAGAGCGTGTCGGCCGAGACTTCGGCGGTCAGCTTCAGGGAGTCATTGTTGACGGTCAACGTGCCGCCCGCGTCGGGGTCGACGGGGCCGTTGGCATCCTCGATGGTGACCAGCCTGCCTGTCGGCGGCTCTACATCGCTGCCGGCGCCGGGCAACAGGGGGTTGTCGTTGGTATGGTAGATGCGAATACCGATGTCGTGGATGTGGGTCGGACGGGTGGCCCAGAAGGTTATGGTGTTTTGCCCGACATTCAGTTCCGTCTTGTTGACTTCCAGTATCCAGGGCGTGCGGCTCCAGTCGAAGCCGACGGGGGAGGTGTAGATGGTGGTGCTGTTGTTGATGCGGAATTCCAGCCCACGGTCTTTATAGGCGCGCCACAGGTCGAGGTAGATTTCGACCTTGGCGGCGTTGCTAAAGTCGTCCGGCAGTGTGAACGTGACCGTCTTGGGGCATTTGGCCATCGTCCACGGCTCCATGTACCAGGTGCCGCTGGGGTTTGTTGGCGTGCCGTCATCGTTACAGCCGCCGGTAAACTGGTTATGGTTGACCCAATACTCTTTGTAGGTCACCTGATTGTTGGCGTTGAAGATGCCGGCCTCAACGGTTGTGGGGCGGATCATCAAGAGACCGGCCAGAAGGGCCAGGCCGAGAAAGAGAACGAAAGTACGTGTGCTGCTCCTTAACATGGTTCCCTCAGTTCCAGGCAATGTTGGCGGCAAAGGCGAGCAACCAGATTCGACTGCGCGGCCCTGGGCCGGCACGATGCGATGCCTGGTGAATGCGATAGTTTTCCATCCGGTCGAGTCGTTCGGTATTGTTGCCGCGGCGCGCGCCGCGGCCGGCAAAAATATCCAATACGCGCCGGCTGAGCGTGGTTGGCTTACCGATAATGGGGTCGTCGCCGGTCACGAGCCGGTGAACGAAGTGTGGCTCCAAGTACGTTCTAGTCTATCAGCCGGTCTATCTGGTAATTTCGGGGGCGTGGTCTGATTCAGTATGACCACATCCTCCACTATGGCTGTCTCTTATACACATCTCCGAGCCCACGAGACCGTACTAGATCTCGTATGCCGTCTTCTGCTTGAAAAAAAAAAAGAATGATCAATCTATCATGTACAGCTCAACTGACTAGTAATACAATACAACAGCTAATGCTACACTACCTGACTACACATCAATCACCCACACTCAAACAATACAGTATTAACAAAATGCACTAAACACACAGTACATACATCTAACGACAACAAAACCTAAGATGAA
>CALLZA010000295.1 GCA_937858165.1 uncultured Ardenticatenia bacterium | reverse complement strand
TTATGAGGTAGCTGGGATGAAGCACGTCAACGACATAAAGGCTGAGTGTGTGTTTTTTTTTTTCAAGCAGAAGACGGCATACGATATCTAGTACGGTCTCGTGGGCTCGGAGATGTGTATAAGAGACAGCCTATGACCTGGTCCACTTCCTGAAGACGATCATGCCACGCAAGCGCACCGGCGAGCTGTACATCTCGCTGGGCTATCACAAGCACGGCAAGACGGAGCTATACCGCGACCTGCTCGATCACCTGGCCCACACCCAGGAGCGCTTCGAGATCGCCCGCGGCCAGCGCGGCATGGTCATGCTCGTCTTCACGATGCCCAGCTACGACATCGTCCTGAAGCTGATCAAAGACCACTTCAACTATCCCAAGGACTCGACGCGCAAAGAGGTCATGGCCAAGTACGACCTCGTCTATCGGCAGGATCGCGCCGGGCGGCTGGTCGATGCGCAGTCGTTCGAGTACCTGGAGTTCAGTCGCGATCTATTCTCCGAAGAGCTGCTAGAGGCGTTGCAACGTGATTGCAGCCAGTCGGTGTGCATTGGCGAAGACACAGTCGTGCTGGCCCACGCCTACTTCCAGCGGCGCGTCATCCCGCTGGACATCTTCGTCCGCGAGGCACGCGAGGCGGCCGCCTGCGCGGCGGTCGTCGACTACGGCGAGGCGATCAAGGACATGGCCCGCAGCAACATCTTCCCCGGCGACATGCTGCTGAAGAACTTTGGCGTCACCCGTCACGGCCGCGTCGTCTTCTATGACTATGATGAGTTGTGCCTGCTACAGGAGTGCAACTTCCGCCGCTTGCCGCCGACCGACCGCTATGAAGAAGAGTTGGCCGCCGAACCGTGGTTCCACATCAACACCAACGACATCTTCCCGCAAGAGTTCCCCAACTTTCTCGGCCTGAGTGGCCCTCTGCGCGAAGTGTTCGAGGCCCACCACAGCGACCTCTACACCCCCGACTACTGGCGTCACCGCCAGGAGGCCATCCGCGCCGGCGAGCGCGCCCACATCTTCCCGTATCAAGCGGGACAGCGACTACATCAAGGAGTCTGACACATGGAGTATCGTCGTTTGGGCAAGTCCGGCCTGCCGGTCAGCGCCCTGTCTTACGGTTCGTGGGTCACGTTCAGCCATCAGTTGAACGTCGACAAAGCGCTGGAAACCATGACCGCGGCCTATGACGCCGGGGTAAACTTCTTCGACAACGCCGAGGTCTACGCCACCGGCCAGTCGGAGACGATCATGGGCGAAGCGCTGCAAAAGGTCGGCTGGCGGCGCGATAGCTACATCGTTTCCAGCAAAGTCATGTGGGGGTCGGTCGAAGACCCCAAGCCGACGCAGCGCGGCCTGCATCGCAAACACGTCTTCGAAGCGTGCCACGACGCGCTGCGCCGGCTACGCGTGGAGTATCTCGATCTCTACTTCTGCCACCGCCCTGACCCGGCTGTGCCAATGGAAGAGATCGTGCGCATGATGACCGAACTGATCCACCAGGGGAAGGTGCTCTACTGGGGCACGTCGCAGTGGTCGGCGCAGCAGCTTAGCGAGGCGTACGGCGCGGCCCGGCAGTACCACCTCATCCCGCCAACGATGGAGCAGCCGCAATACAGCATGTTCCACCGCGAGAAGGTGGAGCTGGAGTTCGCCCCGCTCTACGAGACGATGGGGCTGGGCACAACCATCTGGTCGCCGCTCTACTTCGGCATTCTGACTGGCAAGTACAACGACGGCATCCCGGCCGACTCCCGCGCCACGCTGGCCGGCTACGAGTGGGTACGCCAGATCATCGAGAGCGAGGAAGGGCAGCAGAAGATCGCCAAGGTGCGCGAATTGACGAGTATTGCCGAAGGGCTGGGCACGTCGATGAGTCGTCTGGCGATTGCCTGGTGTCTGCGCAACCCGCGCGTCAGCACGGTCATCATGGGCGCATCGCGCGTAGAGCAGGTGCATGACAATCTGCGCGCGCTCGACCTGCTGCCGCAACTGACCGACGACGTGATGGCCACCATCGAGGGCGTGCTGGGCAATAAGCCGGAAGCGCCGGACTCGGATTAACAGGCGACCGCCGGCCACCGACGGCCGACCGCTCCGGATAGGGTTTCCGGCAGCGGTCGGCTGTTCGCGGTCGGCGGTCACGGTTACGCAACCATGACCCAAACCACCCTCCCCATCACCGGTCTCCCCGTGGGTCAGGTCAGCCCGTCGGTCATCGTCTGCGGCGACCCGGCGCGAGCCGAGCGCGTGGCCGCACGGCTGGACGGCGCGACGCTGCTGAGCAACCGACGGGAATACCGCGCCTATCGCGGTGACTACAAGGGCCAGCCCATCACCGTATGCTCCCACGGCATCGGCGCGCCGGGCGCGGCCATAGCCTTCGAGGAACTCATCGCCGCCGGGGCGCGGCGCATCATCCGCGTCGGCACGTGTGGTGCGCTCCAGCCCGACCTGACCGCCGGCGATCTGATCGTCGCCACGGCCGCCGTGCAAAACACCGGCTATGGCCGCGAGACGGTTCCCGACGGCTACCCGGCGTCGGCCGACCCAGCCCTGACGCTCGCCCTGGCCCACGCCGTGGCCGCCGTCCGCCCCGCCGCCCGCCGCGGCGTCGTCCTCTCGCGCGACAACTTCTACCCCGGCGTGGCCACACCGACCACGCCCGACTACAGGACGATGTCAGCGGCGCGTGTGCTGGCGGTGGAGATGGAGTGCGCCGCGCTGTTCCTCGTCGGCAGCCTGCGCGACGTGGCCACGGCGGCCGTTCTGGTCGTCGACGGCAACGTGCTGAGCGCCAGTGAGAGCATCGACCCCTACCAGCCGGGGCAGCCGGTGGTGGGCGACAGCGTGGCCGAAGCCATCGGTTGTGCTCTGGAGGCGCTGAGGACAACCGCATGACCGGCATCCAGGACAAACGGCGGGCCATCCGCCACCTGCTGCGCGAGGACGAGCCGGCCGACGCCATGGCCGCCTACTACGCCCTCTACCACCCTGACGACAAAACGACGCTGGTTGTGCCGCCAACGACCGAGGGGCAACGAGCCAACGGCTACGTCGCTCTATCGCGCACGGGTATCGACTTGTTTCGGCCGCTGGTGACGATGCGCCTGCCGACCGACCGCGACCCCGCGGCGGTTCAGGCCGCGGCCGACCTCCTGCGGCTGGCCCTCGGCTCCGGCCAGCCGGTCATCCTCAGCGCGCCGGTGCGCTATATGCCCCTGCTACGGGCATTGTTCGACATCCAGTCTGAAGAGCAACTGCGCCTCTACGCCCTGGCGGCGCGGGCGTTCGAGCCGATCGTCAACGTCCTGGTGACGCGCGGCGTCGGGGCGGGCGGGCTGGCGCGTTACACCATTCGCTCGGCGCAATCGGGTCAGGAAGAAGTGATGGCCGACGCCACACTGAACTGGCAGTCACCGCGCTACGGCGAGATCGCTGTCAACACCCGCCCACAACACCGGCGGCAGGGGTGGGGGCGCAGCGTCGTCGCCGCCCTCAGCCAGCATCTGCTGGACAGCGGCCGCACCCCCCTCTACGTCGTTTCCGAGGAGAACGCCGCCTCGATCCAATTGGCGGAGAGTGTCGGCTTCCGCGACACGGGCGCGCGCGAACTGTTCCTGCAAGCAGCGCTGCGCGGGCAACGCTGAGAGAACAAGGGCGCGAAACGACGCGCTTTTCTCTCTGCGCCGCCCTCCCAAAGAAGCCGTGTAAGGGGCGTGAAGATGGCGTGAAATGTGCTTTACGCCCGTTGACCCTCGCCCGTCCGATATGTTACCCTGCCTTTAACCTCGCTCGTATCGGTAGCTTTGTCTCGTACAATGACGTATCGGTAGTACGCTGCGGATGAAGCACCATTTCCTCTGGTGGGAGTGGTGCTTTGTTTGCAGCCCCACCGCTCCGTTTTGGAAACCCGTATTGGAAAGCAGTATCGTTGGAGGTAATGGCACTATGTTCCGTGAGTCAGGTATCGTTAAGTGGTTCAGTCGCTTGAAGGGGTATGGCTTCATCAACCCGGATGAGGGTGGGCAGGAAGTATTCGTCCACTACTCGGCCATCGACGGGGATGGCTACAAGAATCTGTACGAAGGCGACAAGGTCGAGTACGATCTCATCGACCAGGGCAAAGGCCCCCAGGCCAAGCGCGTCATCCCCAAGCGCTAAGTCCGCGCCACCACACTGTCCTATCTAACAGCGCCCGCCCACCAGCGGGCGCTTTCTTTTGGCGAATTCAAGCTCCAGACTGTACAATTGCCCTTCACTCTCCCCAACGAGGGCGCGGGCAGTTGCCATGACCTACTCAGTTCTAATCGTCGATGACAATATTACCCTAGCCAATCTCTATCAGATCGTGTTCGAGCGCGTTGGCTGGCTCGTGCGTCGTGTTTCGAGCGGGCAGGAAGCGTTGGACAGCCTCGTCCGCGACGTGCCGGACGTCATTCTGCTGGACGTAATGATGCCGGAGATGGACGGCATTGAGGCTTGCCGGCGCATTCGCCGCATCCAACCGGAGCGGCCACCGTCGATCGTCATCTACTCGGCCAACAACCGTCCCGAAGTGCGCGAACAAATCCTGGCCGCCGGGGCCGATGCCTTCTTCAGCAAGAACCTGTCCGTCTTCGACCTGCCGTCCCACATCCTGCCCCATCTGCCATCGCCCGCCCCGGGGCCGGCCACCGCCTAGAGCTTGGAGACGAAGATCTGGGCGATGCCACCGTGCTGCCCCAGCAGGCGGATGAGCCAGTCGACGAGCGTCGGGTAGTTCAGCAGAAAGCGCTGATAGAAGAACGCCTTGCGCATCCCCGCCCACATCGCATCGTTGCATCGCTCCTCATAGACTGTCTCTTATACACATCTGACGCTGCCGACGAGCGATCTAGTGTAGATCTCGGTGGTCGCCGTATCATTAAAAAAAAATATAAAAAAAAACAAAGAAGGGAGCGAGCACCAAGAAGAACGAAAAGTGCAGAAACAACAAG
>CALLZA010000294.1 GCA_937858165.1 uncultured Ardenticatenia bacterium | reverse complement strand
CATTGTTCTCCTCCTCTCATGTATATCCTTCGCCAGTCGCCTTTCTGGCCTGTTGTTTAGTTTACTCTACCTCTCCACCTGTGTGCCGTTCTACTTTTTTTTTTTTTAAGGATCCGGCGACCACCGAGATCTACACTAGATCGCTCGTCGGCAGCGTCAGATGTGTATAAGAGACAGGTAGGGGCACTGGAAGTCAGAGAACGCTTCCATCGTCACCGGCGCGTCGAGTTGGCCGCGGTAGGGGCGGCCCTCGGCAGTAAAGCCGACGGGGATGCCGTTAGCGTTCGTCTCGGTCGGCGACGGGGCGGCGACATCGGCCGCGGCGCTGGCCGCGGTGGGGTCGGCAGCGGTCGTCGCGGGCGTGCCACCCAGGAAGGGAATGGCCGCCGTCGGGGCCGCGCTGTCGTCCGACGCGCTAGACGGCGCGCACGCCGACAGTCCCGCCAGGGCAAGCAGCAAGAGTAAAAGAACAAGCAGTCGAGTGTTGGGTTGGGTCATCATTGTCATCCGCGACGCCGCGCCGGGGCGTGACGTCGCTGTGCGGATAGGTGAAGTATAGCTTGTGCCCCCGGATGAGGGGTAGGGCAGCGGCGGCTCCAAGCCGGCGACTCTTAGCAAATCATCATCGGTCGCCTTTAGCGGCGAGTTGTGCTAGACTAACCTATTGAGTATTTCACGGCAACGATCCATCGCCGGCAAAACCGAAACCCGAAAAAGGAACTGAATTGCTGATGCGAAAGCTGCTCATCTTACTTCTGTTCGCCGGTCTGCTGGCCGGTTGCCAACAGGACGACAGTAACCAGACAGTCGCCACCCCCGCCGACGCCACACCCGCGGCGACTGACGCGACTGAAGAGGCCGGCATGGTGGCCGAGGCCACTGCCGCCGCGACCGACACCCCTGCACCGACGCCCCTGCCCTCAGCCACGCCCCGCCCACCCAAAGACCTCGTCGTCTGCCTGGGCGCGGAGCCGGCCGACCTCTACCTTTACGGCGACGACTCCATCGCCGCCACCGCCATCCGCCACGCCCTCTATGAGTCGCCCGTTACCTCGCTCGGCTACGACTATCAGGCGTTGGCGCTGGAAAAGCTGCCCAGCCTGGCCGACGGCGACGCGCAGGTGCAGACGATCGAGGCGAATGAAGGGGATATGGTCGTCACCGCCGCCGGCGAACTGGCTCCGTTGGGGCAAGGCACAACGGTCGTCGATGCCGCCGGTCAGACCGTCACCTATGACGGCCAACCGATCACCATGCCGCAACTGGTTGTCAATTACTCCTTCCGGCCGCTGGTCTGGTCCGACGGCACACCGGTGACGGCCGCCGACTCCGTCTACAGCTTCGAGGTCGCCCGCGACCGGTTGACGCCCCGCCCCGACGCCCAGGCGCGCTACACCGCCGCTTATGAGGCCACCGGCGAGCGCAGCCTGCGCTGGACGGGCCTGCCCGGCTATCTCGACCCGGCCTTCATGACCCACGTCTGGCTGCCCCTGCCGCAGCACCAGTTGGGCGACTTCACCCCGGCCGAGCTGCCGGCATTGGACGAGGCCGCCCGCGCCCCGCTGAGCTACGGCGCGTTTGTCGTCGAAAGCTGGACAGCGGGCGAGAGCATCCGCCTCGTCCCCAACCCCCACTACGACCGCGCCGCCGAAGGGCTGCCCCATCTGACCTCGTTGACCTTCCGCTTTCTGGCCGAACGGCCGCGGGCGCTGCCGGAGGGGTACGAAGGGTGCCACGTGCTGACCAGCGACGTCATTCCGTTCGACGCCCTGCCGGCCCTGGACGCGGCCGTAGCCGACAGCGAGCTGGTCGAGTACGTCGCCTCGGCCGGGGTCATCGAGCAGATCATCTTCGGCATTGACCCCAGCGCCACCTTCGAAGCGACGCACAGCCTCTGGTTTGCCGACTCACGCGTGCGCCAGGCCGTCACTCAGTGCATCGACCGCCAGGCGCTGGCCGACACGTTCACCGGCGGCCGGTCGCCGGTCATGGACACCTTTGTGCCCACCGACCACGCCCTGAGGCCGGCCGACCTGCCGCAGTGGCCCTATGACCCGGCCGCGGCCAACACCCTGCTGGACGAGGCAGGCCTGCTGGACGCCAATGGTGACGGCGTACGCGAAGCCATCGGCGCCACGCAGCCGTTCTCGGTCACCCTGGGCACTGTCGCCGGCGACCCGCTGCGCCAGGAACTCAACGAGCGCGTGCGCGACGATCTGGCCACGTGCGGCATCCAGGTCAACCCTTATACGATGGACGCCGGCACGTGGTTTGCTCCGGGGCCGAGCGGCACCGTCTTCGGCCGCCAGTTCGACCTGGCCCAATTCGCCTGGCTCAGTCGCATTCGCCCTGACTGCGGCCTCTACCTGACGGCCAACATCCCCGGCCCGCTCGACCAGGGGTTCAACGGCTGGGGTGGGGTCAACGTCGCCGGCTGGTCGAACGAGGCTTACGACGTCGCCTGCGGGCGCGCCCTGTCGCTGCTGCCGGGGCAAGAGGGGTACGTGGAAGCCCATCAGGAGGCGATGCGCCTCTTTGCCGCCGAGTTGCCGGCCGTGCCGCTGTTCAGCCGGCTGCGACTGGCGGCGACTACGCCCGACGTGCTTAACTTCCGTCTCGACGCCACGCAGCCGTCGGAGTTGTGGAACGCCTTCGAGTTGGACATGACACCGGGAGGCTCCTAGCCGTGGACGACCGCGCGCCCGACAGCGGCGAAGAGCGCTACCTGATCGTCGGCCTGGGCAACCCCGGCCGCGCCTACGCCTTCAACCGCCACAACGTCGGCTTCATGGCCGTCGACAAGCTGGCCCTGCGCGCCGGCATCGACCTGCGGCGCGTGCAGAGCAAAGCCATCGTCGGCAACGGCCGCCTGGCCGACCGGCCGGTCATCCTGGCCAAGCCGCAGACGTTCATGAACCTGAGCGGCGAGGCGGTCGGCGCGCTTGCCAACTACTACCGCGTGCCCCCGGCGGCCATCCTGGTCATCTACGACGAGTTAGATATCCCGTTCGGCGTCATCAGGCTGCGCGAGAAGGGGGGCGCGGGCGGCCACAACGGCATGCGCTCCCTCATCCAGCACCTGGGCAACGACTTCCCCCGGCTGCGGCTGGGCATCGGCCGCCCGCCGGGACGCATGGACCCGGCGGCCTTCGTGTTACAGGACTTCGGCCGCGACGAGTTGCCGCTGGTCAGCGAGATGCTGACCACGGCCGTAGAAGCGATCGAACTCTTTGTGCGCGACGGCATCCAACTGGCCATGTCACGCTACAACGGGCCGGTGAATGGTAACGACTAGATGAACGTCTCCGGACTGCTCGACCTATTCGACCAGATTCCCGCCTTCGGGCAACTGACGGCCGCGCTGGGCAACGACGAGGGCGGCCCGCTGCTGCCGCTCGACCTGCCGCGCGGCGCGCGCGCGCCGGTCGTCGCCCAGCTCTATCGACGGCTGGCCATGCCGGCGCGCGCGCCCATCCTGTTGCTGACCGGGCGCGTCGACACGGCCACGCTGTGGCATCAGGCGCTGGAAACGTGGCTGCCCGCCGGCAGCCGCCTCCACCGCCTGCCGGAGCCGACGCCCCTGCCCTACGACCGCGGCCCGTGGAGCGACCGCACGCGGGCCGGCCGGCTGGCCGCACTGGCCGATCTCATCGCCGGGCAGCACCCGCTCGTTGCCGCGCCGGAGATGCCGCCCATCGTCGTCGCCTCGGCCCGCGCCTTCCTGCAGAAGACACTGCCGAAGCGGCGTTTCATCGCCGCCACGCGCGTCCTGCGCGCCGGGCAGTCGCTCGACCTGGAGAAGACGCTCGGCGGCTGGCAGGAGATCGGCTACGACCCCGTCAGCGTTGTCGAGGCCCCCGGCCAGTTCAGCCGCCGGGGGGGCATTATCGACATCTTCCCCATCGCCGCCCCCTACCCGGTACGCATTGAGCTATTCGGCGACGAAGTGGACACCCTGCGGGCCTTCGACCCGACGACGCAGCGCTCGGCCGCCCCGACCGACGGCGATAGCGCGCCCCTCAGCATCCTCATCACCCCGGCGCGAGAGGCGCTGCCCGGCGCGGCCCGCGACTTCACCGAAGTCTGGGCCGACGAGCCTCTGCCGGCCGAGGACAGCCTGCCGTCATGGCGCGACGACCTAGGCGACCTGCGCGCCGGTCGCCCCTTCGCCAATCTGGAGTACTACCTGCCCCTTATCTATTCTCGCCCGGCGTCGCTGCTCGACTATCTGCCGCCGGCCGCGCTGGTCATCATCGACGACGCCGACGAGATGCGTGCCGTGGCCGAGGAGCTGGCCACCCACGCCCGCCAGGTGGCCGAGGAGCAAGGCGACCTGCCGCCCGGTTACCCCAGTCCGCTCTACGACTGGAACGAGATCGCCTCCGAGTTGGCCTGGTGGCGACCGCTGGTGCTGGGCCAGGCCACGGAAGAGGCGTCCGGCGGTGAGGAGCCGCGCTACATCGAACTGGGCGAGGCGTTCGACCCCGGCCCACGCTATGGCGGGCAGGTTCGGCCGCTGCTCAACCAGCTCAAGCAGTCGCAGCGCGAAGGGGAGCGCGTCGGCGTCTTCAGCCGCCAGGCGCCACGGCCGGCCGAGCTATGGGGAGGCGAAGGGGGCCGGCGCATCCTCACGCCGGAACCGGTGCACCACGCCGGCACGGCCAGCCACCTGCACCGGCACACCCCTGACCCAGTCGTCCCAGCCCACGACGCGCGCCCCGTGCGCCACCGAAACCGCCGCAGTGGCGGAGGCGCATCATTTCATTAGACCGAATTCAGATGTGTTTTTGTTGGCCGCCATGGTGCACACCTTGGTTGCAGAAAACTTAATCAAGCTGGGTGGCATTGCTGAATGGGTGCAAGGCATGGATGAACTGCGTGATGCCATTGCGCCATTCACGCCTGAAGTGTGTGCCACACGCTGCCAAATGGATGCGGAAACCATTCGCAGTTTGGCGCGCAAAATGGCCCATACAC
>CALLZA010000293.1 GCA_937858165.1 uncultured Ardenticatenia bacterium | reverse complement strand
GTTGAGTGTGCGCCGCAGTCGGTAGCGGTGGATCGGGTCGCCATCCAGGTAGGGGACGGTATCGTGGACGTGCTCCAGCGCGCGCGGCCCGGGGATGGCCCCTTCCATGGTGACGTGGCCGACGAGGACGATGATGATGCCGGTGTGCTTGGCCAATTCCGGGAAGCGGTCGGCCGATTCACGCACCTGGCTGACGCTGCCAGCCGACGAGCTGAGGTTTTCGTCGTAAGTCGTCTGGATGCTGTCGATGATAGCCATCACCGGGCGCACGGCGGCGATGTGATCGAGCATGACGTGGAGGTTCGTCTCGGTAACGAGAAACAGGTCCTCGGCGTCCATGCGCAGCCGGTCGGCGCGCATCTTGATCTGCCGCGCGCTCTCCTCGCCGGAGATGTAGAGTACCGGCCCATGCTGCCCGGCGACGAGGCCGGCAATCTCCAGCAGCAAGGTCGACTTGCCGATGCCCGGATCGCCACCGACGAGGATGAGCGACCCCGGAACCAACCCGCCGCCCAGCACCCGCGAAAACTCAGCCACGGGCAGTGTCAGCCGGTCGAGTCCATCGGCTTCGACCTCACGCAGGCGCACGGGGCGTGAGGCGGCCGCGCCGGCCACCCGCCGGCCGCCGGCGCTCGGCTCCGGCTCGACGCGCTGCTCGACCATCGTATCGAACTCGTTACAGCGTGGGCAGCGGCCCATGTAGACGGGCGTCGTGCGGCCACAGGCCTGGCACACGTATTGCGTTTGTCGTTTTGCCATAGGCACAAGTATATCCGCTTCTGAGTCGTATTCATCTTCGCTCATATGTTCTTATTTACCGCTTGTCGGCATAAGAATGGCACGCTGATGACGCCGATGACGCTGACTTTCGCCGATTAGATTTTCTAATCGGCGAAAATCAGCCAAATGAGCGTGCCATTTCTTATAGGCGATTGCCCTGGTTTTCACGTCCACTGTGCGGCCTATCAGCGGCGACGCTGCTATACTTGACAATGAATATGATCGATTGGCTGACCGTTGTCGCCCACAGCTTCTGGATTGCCGGGCTGGCCCTGATCCTGGCGGCGCTGAGCTATCACTACTGGCTGGCCGAACAGACCGGCCACTCGCTGCGCGAGCAGTTGGCCGGGGCGTCGTTCCAGCGGGTGTTCGTTGGCGGGTTGCTGTTAGTCGGCATCGGTCTGAGCGGCGTTAGCCGGCAGCCGTGGCAACTGGTGCTGTCAGCGGTTGTCGTCGTCGCGTCGGCTATCACCCTGGCGCTGCTGTGGCGCGCGGCAGCCTAGCCCACCGACCGGGCTAATTACACGGGAATCTGGATGTACATGCTTCAGCGATTCACCATCCGTCGTCTGGCGGGCTTCACTTTGCTCATGGCCCTGCTGCCCCTGGCCGGCGCGGTTCTGGCCGCCCCAGCGCGGCAAGACCCGTACCCGGCCCCGCAACAGCCGACGGTTGATCCGCTGATGCCACCCGCGACGCCAACGGCCTACCCCGCGCCGCTACCGGCGGTGGAGACGCCCGCGCTCATCGGCGGGACCTTCGACGAGCAGACAGCGGTCGGCGTGGTCGGCAGCGCGCCGGAGGCGGCCCAGTTGAGCGACGGACAGGGATCCCTCTACTTGTGGTTGGGCTTCATCGCCACCTTGCTCATCTTCCTGGCGAGTGTGCTGGGCGCGGTCATGCTCTTCACCCGCCGCGTTCAATCTTGAGAAACAGCACCGCCGCGCCCGGCTCGGTGCCAATAGACGGCCCTATCGGAGCCAAAAGGGAGCCTTGATCACCGAGAAAACCCCTTCGACTGTCGCCAACTGGCGGCGTGCCCTGCCCTGGCTCAACCTGGCTCTGGCCGCGCTGCTGGTCGTGGCCGGGCTGTGGTATCTCTCCAGCCGGGTCAGTCTGGCGGCCGTCGGTGACGCGCTGGCCGCCGCCTCGCCCGGCTGGGTGGCGCTGGCCGTGGGCGTCATATTGGCGACGCTGGCCCTCAAGGGCTGGCGCTGGCAACTGATGTTTCCCGACGAGAACCCGCCGGTTCCCTTCCGCGCCGCGTTCTGGGCGACGACGCTGGGCCAATACGTCAACCTGATCATCCCCTTCCTGCGCCTGGGCGAAGTGGCTCGCCTCTACGCCCTGAACCGCGAGACGGGCGTCGCCCCGGCGCGGGCGCTGGGCACCCTGGTCGTCGAAAAGACGCTCGACCTTATCTTCTTCGGCCTGACCATCGTTTTCATTCTACCGCTTGTGGTCTTGCCGGATTATGTCAATCAGCCCGGGCCGTGGCTGCTGCTGCTGGCGACGGCGCTGCTAACCGTCCTCTACCTGCTGGCCTATCGCACGGCTTGGGTCATTGGTTTGTGGCGGCGCGTCGTGCGCCCCCTGCCCGACCGGCTGGAGCAGTGGCTGCTGCGCGTGGCCGTTTCCGGGCTGGAGGGGCTGGCGGCGCTGCGCGACCGGCGGCGGGCGCTACTGCTGCTGCTGACCTCGCTGCTGGCGGCCGTGCTGGCGGTGCTAATGCCCTACACGCTTTTCCCGGCGCTGGGCCTGCCGCTGACACTACTCGATGCGGCGCTGATCCACGTCGTGGTCACTATCGCCATCACCCCGCCCAGCACACCGGCCAAAATCGGCGTCTTCAATGGCGCGGTGGCCCTCATGCTGCTGCAACTGGGCGTGACCGACGAAGCGGCCGTGGCCGGCTACGCCATCCTCTTCTATCTGGTCGCCATCGTGCCGCCCGTTGCTCTGGGCGTCGTCGCCGCCTCGCGCAGTCAGTGGCGCTGGTCGGCCGCTGCTCCTCAACCATGACCGCCCCGCCCCTGGCCGTCGTCGTCCCCGCCTACAACGCCGCCGACACCATCACCGGCTGTGTGACGGCGCTGCGCCAACAGCACTACGACGGGCCTGTGACGATCCTCGTCGTCGACGATGGTTCGACCGACGACACAGCCGCCCTGGCCCGCGCCGCCGGGGCGACGGTCATCACCACACCGCGCGGCCGGCCGGCGGCGGCGCGCAACGTTGGCGCACGCGCGGCCACGGCTGACATCGTCTGTTTCACCGACGCCGACTGCATGCCGCGCCCCGACTGGCTCAGCGAGATCAGCACCCCGTTGGCCGATTTGGCCGTCGTCGCCGCCAAAGGGACATACGCTACGCGCCAGCGCTCGCTGGTGGCCCGCTTCGTCCAGTTGGAGTACGAGGACAAGTACGACCGCCTGCGCCGGCAGCCGACGATCGACTTCATCGACACGTACTCCTGCGCCTATCGCCGCGACGTGCTGCTGGGCAACGGCGGTTTCGACGAACGCTTCCACTATCTGGAAGACCAGGAGCTCTCCTTCCGGTTGGCGGCGCGCGGCTACCAGATGGTTTTCCGACCGGCCGCCGTGGTGGAGCACCGCCACAGTGCCACCCTGCGCGCCTATCTGCGCAAGAAAGCCACCATCGGCTACTGGAAAGTCCAGGTGGTGCGCCGTTTCCCCGGCCAGGCGGTGCGCGATTCGCATACGCCGCAAGTGATGAAGCTCCAGATAGTCCTGGCGGCACTGGTGCAGGCCGGGCTGGCCGCGGGGCTGACCGGCTGGGCACTGGGTTGGGCCGCGGCGCTGTGGGGTTGGGGGGCGGGCGGCGCGGCGGCACTGGCTTTTCTGCTGACAACGCTGCCGTTCGTCGCCAAGGCATGGGGCAAGGATCGGGCCGTGGCGGTTCTCGCGCCCGGGCTGCTGTTCGGTCGGGCCGCGGCTCTCGGCTGGGGCACGTTGCACGGCCTCGCTGCTCCGCGGCCGGGCATTGGCGGCACGGGCATCGCCGGCCCGCAGCGGACGGCCAAGCGGGCGCTCGACATCGGCGGGGCGGTCGGGGGGCTGCTGGTGACGGCCGTCGTCGCCCCTGTGCTGGCCCTGCTCATCCGTCTGGACTCACCCGGGCCGATCCTCTTCCGCCAGGAGCGCCTCGGCGAGGGCGGCCGGCCGTTTACCATGCTCAAGTTCCGCACCATGCGCGTCGGCGCGGCTGAGCAGATGCCCGCCCTGGCCGCGGCGCAAGGGCTGGCGGAGCCGGCGCTCAAGCTGGCCGACGACCCGCGCCTGACGCCCGTCGGCCGTTTCCTGCGCCGCTGGAGCCTGGACGAGTTGCCCCAGTTCTGGAACGTTCTGCGCGGCGAGATGAGTCTGGTCGGGCCGCGCCCGGAAGAGCCGCGCGTCGTGGCCTACTACTCCGAGTGGCACCGGCGGCGGCTAGCGGTACGGCCGGGTATCACCGGCCCAATGCAGATCGGCGGCCGGGCCGACCTGTCGCTGGACGAGCGCACCCGCCTCGACCTGGAGTACATCGACGGCTATAGCCTGCGGCGCGACATCGCCATTCTGCTGCATACCATTCCCGTCGCCCTGCGCGGCATGGGGGCGCGATGAGGCTCGCGCCGCCGGTCGTCGCGCCAGACGCGGCAGCCGACAAGCTCCGCTCGCGCTGGAACCACCCCTGGCCGCTGGCCGCGCTGACGGCCGCCGCCGCCTTGGCCGTCTACGTCCCAACCGTGGCCCGCGACCTGTCGTGGGCCGGCGCGGCCAGCGACGGCGGCGAACTGATCACCGCCTCGTTCACCCTCGGCGTGCCCCACCCGCCCGGCTACCCGACCTACGTCGTACTGGGCAAGCTGGTCAGCCTGCTGCCGTTGGGCACGGTCGCCTTCCGCTACAACCTCTTTTCGGGCGTCTGCGCCGCGTTGGCCGCCGGGCTGCTGGCGGCGGCCATTCGCGCCCATTGGGGCGATCGCGTCCAGCCGGTGGGGGCCGTCGCCGCGGCACTGGCCGTCGCCTGGCTGCCGCTGGTCTGGAGCCAGGCGACGGTGGCCGAGGTGTACCTGTCTCTTATACACATCTCCGAGCCCACGAGACCGTACTAGAACTCGTATGCCGTCTTCTGCTTGAAAAAAAAAACAGATAGCCTAACAGCCCATATCGATCACACAAATCTCAAAATTATGCA
>CALLZA010000292.1 GCA_937858165.1 uncultured Ardenticatenia bacterium | reverse complement strand
TGTCTCGCGTTAAGTGGTGCTCGAGTAGTATAGTTAGGAGCGCAGGTGACTAGGGCTGTATATGTAGTGTGATGTGGCTAAGAATGTAAGTGTTTTGTCTATGTAGATTATTGTTTTGGAAAGGATAAGTATGTTTTGTGTTTTTGTGATTTTTTTTTTTTTTAATTATTTTTTTTTTTCAAGCAGAAGACGGCATACGAGATCTAGTACGGTCTCGTGGGCTCGGAGATGTGTATAAGAGACAGCCCGGGTCCAGCGTCACCTGGTCGAGGTCAACCGTCACCTGGCGCTTGTCGCCGATGGTGCGATAGATGACGTTTGATTGCGGGTGGTGGCGCGCCTCTTCGCGGGTAATCTGGTTGGAAGCGACGAGGCTCTCGACCAGCGAGTGATCGATTGTGATCTGCTCGATGCCGGCGTCGTTGATGCGATAGGCGCGGCTGTCGCCAACGTGGGCGATGTAGGCCTCCTGACCGGCCACCAGCGCGGCGACGACGGTCGTGCCCATGTCGGTGCCGGCCTTCTCCGAACGCTCAAAGACTTCGACGTTGCCGGCCTGAATGGCCGCGCTGAGCCACGCGCCAAAGTCCAGCGGCTCGCCGGCGGCGGCCGTGGTGCGCGGTAGCAGTTCGCTGGCGGCGTGTTGGGCCACGGCGCGCACCAACAGTCCGCTGGCGACCTCGCCCCCCTCATGGCCGCCCATGCCGTCGGCAACGACAAACAGACCCAGAGGGCTACTAACCGACTTGTTGCTCCACACCAGATCGAGCGTCAGCAAACTGTCCTCGTTGAGTTCGCGCAACTGACCAACATCGGTGCGGCGGCCGACACGCAAATCGATACTCTCCGGACGGCGCAAGCTGTTGGCGTGGGACGACAACAGTGTGGCCAGGTCGGCGGCGTTCATCGTCGCCCGCCCACTCATCAGCCCGGCCAGCCGGTCGGCCGGCGGCGTGGTCACACTGGGCGTCGCTTCGGGCAGTCCGGTCAACATGCGGTAGGCCAGTCCGGCCAGGGCGCGCACGTCGGCCTCGTAAGCCGCGGTCGAACCCGGCCCCAACCCGGCAAAATCGGCCAGGAAGGGCACGCCGTCGCTCTGGACGCGCCCGTCCAGCGCGCCGAAGGCCAGCCCAGCGGCATGGACGGCGGCCAGGCCACGGGCCAGCGGCGCGGCCCCGTTGAGCGCCGCCGCCGACTCCACCGGCCACTCCAGCGCCTCGACCGGCCGGCCCAGCGCGCCGACGACGAAGGCCCGCGCCCCGCCTCCGCCGCCCAGCGTCAGGCGGAAGGCGTCGTAGGGCGGACGGAGGCCGTCGCCCGGCGACAGGCGTCGCCACGCGGTCAACTCACCGGCCAGCGCGACCTCGTCGGCGCTGTCCTTGATCAGGCAGGCGACGCCATAGGGTGCGTCGCCGATGTCTTCGGCCTGATAGATGAAGACGCCGGGTGGGCCTTCCAACTGCCGGCCAATGATGTAGCGGTCGGCCAGCAGCGCGCCCTCCGGCAGCGGTTCCGGCGCGACGGGCAGGGTCAGGGGTGTTGTCGGCGTGCCGTTGCCCGACGGCGGCAGCGGCCGCGGCGAGATGTCGGGCAGGCGCGTCTCAGGCAGTTGCAGCGTCTGGTGGCCGGCGGCGTGACGGCGCAAGGTGACTTCATCCAGTACCAGGGTCGTCGGCGCGGGCGGCGCAGTGGGCTGTGTCACGGCCGACTCGACCAGGTTCAGGCCGCACGAAGCGCAGTACTTCGCTCCGGCTCGATTCGGCGTCTGGCAGTTCGGGCAGGTAACGTCGGTCATGAAGCCACTCGTTCAGTTGGTCTCGGTCTCGTCGACAAAACGAAACGTCACGCCGCCGACCGACACCTGCCACCCGTTGCGCAGCAGATTCTTGGGCGTCAGCCGGCCATTGACACGCACGCCGTTCTGGGAGCCAAGGTCTTCGATCACGTACCCTCGCTCATGGCGGCTGATGAGCGCGTGCTGGCGCGAAACGGTCTGCCAGCCGGGGAAAGTCTCATCGATAGGCAGGTTGCTGGCCGGGTCGCGGCCGATGGCGAACGGCGTCTCGTAGATGGCGAAGCTCTGTGGCGCGTCCCCCTCCAGTTGCAGGTAGACCGGCATCAGCACACCCGTCAGCGTCTCCGCGCCGGCGGGCGGCAGGGGCGTCGTGGGCGGGCGGCCGGGCGCGGGCGACACGCCAGCCGCCCCGCGGGGTCGGCGGCGGCGCATCAGCAATAGCCCACCGATGGCCAGCGCCGCCAGCAGGAAGAGACCGCCCAGCAGCAGCGGCACCAGACCGGCGTTCCCACCGCCGGGGTCGGACGGGATGGGTGTCGCCGGAGCGATGACCACCGAAGTCGAGGTGGGTATGGGCGCGGCCGTCGTAGTGTTAATTGGAGCCGGGGCGGTCGCGGTGCTGGTTGTGGCCGGGGCGAGGACGCTGGGGGCTGTAACCGTGGCCGTTGACGGGATCGTCGCCGTCGCCGTCGGTGTAGTCGTTGCCGTCGGCGTAATCACCTGGCTGGCGACGGTCGCGAACAGCGTGGGAGAGGGCGAGGGGCTTGCGTTCGGAGACGGCTCAGGCGTGTTCTGAGCGTAGGCGGGGACGGCAAGCAGGAGTAACACCGATAGCAAGATGGGGGCCAGTCGCCGCAAGCTATGAAGGCGTATCGGATTCATCTCCGTCCCATTCCCTTTGTCGCTGAGAGCCGGGGCACTATGGGCGACATTGTAACTTTATTTCCGGGCAACGCCAATGGCCTTATAGCGCAGAAAGTAGAACACGGTTGACGCGAACGCCCTGCTGGGCATATGATCTACTTCACAACGGCCGGGCGAACCGTCGCCGCCGTGACCAGGAGGCAATGTGACCGATCAGACAAAGTACGATACGCTGGCCGCCCTCTTCCGCGAGGCGGGCCAAGCGCACCATCGAGCCTACAGCGAGACGGACGGCGCCGACGCCGATTGGCCCATCTGGTACGCCGAGCACCTGCACGAGGCCCTGGCGGCGCTGCTGGGCGCGAGCTTCTCCAGGAGCGAGCTGGTCTATCTGCTCGTCGCCCTCGACCGCGACCTGAAGGCGCGCGCCCCGGGGGCCGAGTGGGTCGGCTACTACACCCGCTGGTTCCTGGAACGATATGGTTAGAAGAGGAAACCACAGATTACACCGATTTCACAGATTGCTTTTTGGGATCTGCGAAATCGGTGTAATCTGTGGTTCCTACGCTTTAGAGTGAGGACAAACCTATGTTCGACCAGAGAGAGCGACGCGAGTTGGAAAAGCGGATGAAGGAACAGAAGCGCCTGCCGCCGGGCCAGTCGGCGACGATCAAGTTTCCCGTGCTCCACTATGGCCCCGTGCCGCGGGTCGATCTGGCGCGCTGGGACTTTCGCGTCTTCGGCCTGGTGGTCGAAGAGCAGCGCTGGTCGTGGGAGGCGTTCAACCAGTTGCCGCGCAGCCAGATCACGCTCGACATCCACTGCGTCACGCGCTGGTCGAAGTTCGACACCCTCTGGGAAGGCGTATCAGTGGCAACGCTGGTCAAAGAGGGGTTCATCCGCCCCCGACCGGAGGCGCGCTACGTCATCCAGCACTGCGAATACGGCTACACCACCAACACGCCGATCGACTTCGTGCTGCAAGAGGGGTTTATTCTGGCCACTCACTTCGATGGCCAGCCCCTTTCGCCCGACCACGGCTACCCGCTGCGCGGCGTGGCCGGCGTCGTGGCCGGTCGGCGGGCCGACGACAAGTACTTCTGGAAGGGCGGCAAGTGGCTGCGCGGGCTGGAGTTCCGCGGCGACGACCAGCCCGGCTTCTGGGAACGCAACGGCTACCACAACCAGGCCGATGTCTGGCAAGAGCAGCGCCACAGCTGGCCGGGGTTCTAAAAGCGTGTAGCGCGGGGTGCCTTTCCCGCGCCTTTTTAGACGGGCGCGGGAAAAGCATCCCGCGCTACAGGAAGCAGGAGGAGCGGGCGGCATGGCCAACTTCTGTCCACACTGCGGCGCACAGCTCCCCCGGCCGGGGGCCGCTTTCTGCGCCACCTGCGGCCGATCCCTGCAAGCCCGCCCGACCACAGCCGGCGTCAGCCCCAGCGCTGCCCCCCAGCTGCGCATCCAACTGCCCGGCCGCGCCGAAGAGACGTTCGTCATCGCCCGGCCGCGAGTGACCATCGGCCGCGACCCCGGCAACGATCTCGTCCTCGATAGCCCCATCGTCTCGCGCCGCCACGCCGAGCTGGAAGTGCGCGACGACGCCGCCGTGTGGCGCGATCTGGGCAGCGCCAACGGCACAGCGGTCAACGGGCGGGTGATCAGCGAGCAAACGCTGCGCGACGGCGACATCATCCGCATCGGCGATGCACAGGGCAACAGCGTCGGCCTCATCTTTTGCCGCCCCAGCACCGGGCGGGCCATGGGCACCATCCAGCTAGGTCGCCAGGAATTGGGCCAGGCAGCGGTGTTTATCATCGGCCGCGATCCGTCGGCCAACCTGCAACTTGACCACCCGACCGTCTCCCGCCTGCACGCCGAAGTGCGCCCGTCGCCGACCGGGCCGCTGTTGCGCGACCTGGGCAGCAGCAACGGCACCTTCGTCAACGGCGAACTCATCACTGGCCCACGCCCCCTGGCCCCGCGCGATGTGGTGCAGATCGGCCCCTACAAGCTCGTCTACGACCAGGCCGGCTTTGCCCAATACACGCCCGGCGGCAACTACCGCATCGATGCCGTGCGTCTGGTGCGGCGCGTCAGCGTCGGCGGCGGGCCGGCGTGGCTACGGCGCGGCGCGGCCACGGAGCGCACCATCCTGCGCGACGTCAGCCTGTCGATCTACCCGCGCGAGTTTGTCGCCCTGGTCGGCGGCAGCGGCGCGGGCAAAAGCACCCTACTCAATGCCATGAGCGGCTTTGCCCCGGCCGACGGGCGCGTGCTGGTCAACGGCGACGACCTCTACGACAACTTCGCCGCCTACCGCAGCATCCTCGGCTACGTGCCCCAGGACGACATCATCCACGCCCAACTGCCGGTGCGCAACGCCCTGACCTACGCCGCCCGCCTGCGCCTGCCCGACGCCACCGGGGCGGAGATCGATGACCGCGTGGCCAAGGTGCTGGCCGAAGTGGAGATGGGCGAACACGCCGACAAGCAGGTCGGTCGCCTCAGCGGCGGCCAACGGAAGCGCGTCAGCATTGCCAGCGAGCTACTGGCCGAGCCGGGTCTCTTCTTCCTCGACGAGCCGACTTCCGGCCTGGACCCCGGGCTGGAAAAGAAGATGATGTACACCATGCGCCGGCTGGCCGACGGCGGCCGGACGGTCCTGCTGGTGACCCACGCCACGGCCAACATCGACCAGTGTACCCAGGTGGCGTTCATGGCCGACGGCCGCCTGACCTACTTCGGCCCGCCGCAAGAGGCGCTCGGCTTCTTCGGCGCAACCGACTTCGCCGACATCTACACCCGCCTCAGCCAGCCGGCCGGCGCGGTCAGCTTCCCCACCAGCGCGGGGAGCCGTCAACAGCAGGTGTTGGCCGCTAACCCCCAGGCAACCGCGGCCGAGGTATGGGAGTCGCTCTACCACGATTCGCCGCAGTACCAGCGCTACGTCGGCGACCGGCTCCAGGCCGCCGGCAACGTCTCGCTGGTCGGCCACGATCGACCGCGCCAGCCGGCCAAGCAAAAGGTGTCGTCGCTGGGCCAGTTCAACGTGCTGGCCCGGCGCACCTTTGATCTCATCCGCCGCGACACGGGCAGCCTGGTCATCCTGCTGGCGGCCATGCCGCTCATTGGCCTGCTGCTGCTCATCATGGCCGGTCGCCACGACCTGACCGGCCAGAGCGCGCCGGCCATCCGCGCCGAAATCCAGCAGGCGATCGGTGACGCCCGTCAAGCAGAGAACCCGGCCGACGACGCCGAACAGTTTCAGGGCATCTACCAGATCGCCACTTCGACGCAACGGCTGCTGTTTATGATGGCGCTGGCGGCGACGCTGCTGGGGCTGTTCGGCGCGGCCTATGAGATCGTCAAGGAGGCCCCCATCTACCGCCGCGAACGGATGGTGAACCTGCGTATCCCGCCCTATCTGGCGTCGAAGGTCGTCATCCTGCTCGGCTTTGGGCTGATTCAGTGTGCCCTGCTGCTGCTGGTCATGCGCCTGCGCGTGGCGTTCCCCGGCGACGGCGTCGTGCTGCCGGCGGCGCTGGAGATGTACGTCACACTGGTGTTGGCAACACTGGCCAGCATCGCCCTGGGGTTGCTCGTCTCGGCCGTCGTCCGCAGCCAGGGTACGGTCATCTACATCATTCTGGTCGTGCTGTTCATGCAGATCATCTTCGCCGGGGCGATCTTCGAGATCCCCGCCGCGGCTCGCCCCCTCTCTTATTTGACCACGACACGCTGGACACTGGAGGCGCTGGGCAGCTCGGTCGACATCGAACGGCTGAACGCCCAGGGCGGCGGCTGTCTGGAGCCGGAACAGGCGCTGCCGGTCGGACTGTCCCCGGCGGCCGAGGGGTATTGTGACGAGGGGCAGACCGCCCTGCCGCCGGCGCTGACCTTCAACGTCAACTATGACCATTCGCCCAGCCATCTGCTGTTCACCTGGCTCGTGCTGCTGGGCTTCGCCGCCGTTTTCCTCGTCCTGACAGCCACTATACAACGGCGCAAAGACGTAGTATAGTGTAGGGGCCAGTTCGGGCGGCGGTCGTTCCCCTTCTGTTCTACGTCGTCTGACAGAGGAGTCGTCATGTTACAGCCCGGCCATACCTTACAGGGCCGCTACACCGTCCGCGACCATCTCGGCCAGGGCGGCATGGGCTCGGTCTATCGCGCCTACGACCACCGGCTCAGCCTCGACGTGGCCGTCAAAGAGTTCACGCCACCGCCGGGGCTGCGGCCGGAGGAGTTACCCCAACTGCGGGAGCAGTTTCGCCGCGAGGCGACGACTTTGGCCCGGCTGAATCACCCCGGCGTTGTCAACGTGTCCGACTTCTTCGAAGAAGACAGCCGGGCGTTTCTGGTCATGAGTCTGGTTCAGGGCGAGAACCTGGCCGAGCGCATCGAGCGCGGCGGGCCGCTACCGGAGGCGGCCGTCGCCCGCCTGGGCGCGCAACTGCTGGAAGCGCTGGACTACTGCCACCAGCACCAGGTGCTCCACCGCGACATCAAACCCAACAATATCATCCTGCTGCCCGACGGCGCGCCCGTCCTGGTCGACTTCGGCCTGGTCAAGCTGTGGAACCCGGCCAACCCGACGACCCATACGCTCATGCGCGGCATGGGCACGCCCCACTACGCCTCGCCGGAGCAGTACGGCTTTGCCGCCGGCCACACCGACGCCCGCAGCGACATCTACAGCGTCGGGGCCACGCTCTACTACACCCTGACAGCCCAGGCCCCGCCCGTGGCCACTGACCGAATGCTGCGGCCGGAGCTGATGGCGCCGCTGGCCGCCGTCGCGCCCTGGCTGTCGCCCAACATCTGTCTCTTATACACATCTCCGAGCCCACGAGACCGTACTAGATCTCGTATGCCGTCTTCTGCTTGAAAAAAAAAAAACACCACAACGTAATAGAGAAACAAAATATCGTGTAAATCTCCGAGAAACAGTGACAACCGTCCCGACATATCATGCATATAAGAGCACATAGGCCAAATCATCAACACGATCGAA
>CALLZA010000291.1 GCA_937858165.1 uncultured Ardenticatenia bacterium | reverse complement strand
TTTACATAACGAGCTAGCTAGCTTGAGTGACGACCGTAAAGTGTGTGCTTGCTACCAGTCGAGCCCGGTAGTGTTCTGTTGTTTGTTTTTTTTTTCAAGCAGAAGACGGCATACGAGATCTAGTACGGTCTCGTGGGCTCGGAGATGTGTATAAGAGACAGATGTAGAGCGCAGCGGGCATGCCCTTGTCGGAGACGTCGGCGATGACCAGGCCGACGCGCTCGTCGTCCAGGCGAATGACGTCGTAGAAGTCACCGCCGACGTGGCGGGCGGGGATGTTGGCCGCGGCGAAGGCCAGACCGGGCACACTGGGGAAGGTGCGCGGCAACATGCTCTGCTGCACCTGGCGGGCCAGCTCCAACTCGCGCTCCAGCCGCTCCTTCTGGGCGATGCCCTCCTGCGCCTCTTCCAGCGCTTCGACCTTCAGTTGCAACTGCTCCACCAGCCCGGCACGCTGCATGGCGACGGCGGCATAGCCGGCCAGTGTTTGCAGTAGTGCCGCCTCGCCCGGCGCAAACTGCGCCCGGCGGGTGGACTGGATGAGCATCAGCCCGGCCGGCAACCCGTGGGCGACGAGCGGCACGGCCAGCCCGGCCCGCAGCGGCGGTTCGTCGCCCGGGGCGTGGATGCCCGGCGGCGGGCCGAGGAAAGGCACAGTCTCGCGTTCCGACACTGCCTCATAGACGACATTGCGAGCCAGCCCACAGCCCACTTCGGCGTCGCGCCAGCCGTGGGCAGCCAGAACCTGTGCCCAGTCGGTCGAGCGCAGATAGTAGAGCGCGCCGCGATCGGCTTTACATAACTCAACGGCCGTGCGCACGACACGCGCGCCAAGCTCGCTCAAGTCGCTCCACGTCAGCAGCGCCTGCCCCATGCCCTCGAGAGAGACGATCTCCCGCGTGCGCTGCTTCAGCAGGCGGTTGGCTGTTTCCAGCTCGGCCGTCTTGCGCTCCAGCGCAGCGGCGATCTCGGCGGTGCGGCGCTCGCTGGTCATGAGAAGGGCGTGGGCGCGGCGCAACTGATCGCTGTCGAACTCCAGCGCGTCGCTCAGGGCCAGTTGGCCGCGTTGGGCCAACATCCAGACGTAGGCGGCCATCGGCAGGGCGCTGGGCGTCGCCCACAGGTCGTCCGGCGCGGGGCGATAGAAGTCGAACGCCGCCGCGTCCCCCTGGCGACCCGTGTGGCGGCAGGCGGGGCAGTGGCCGGGGGCAAAGAACGCGCCGCCGTCGTTCGGCGCGTGCAGGGCGGCCAGGGCGGGGAAGCGGCGGCCGAGCGCCTCCAGTTGCGCCAGTTGGTCGGTCGAGACAGTCGCGGGCTGCTTACAAATCGGGCACAGCGCCGGCAGCCGCTGGACACTGAGCACCCAGCGCAGGGCGGCCAGGTCATCGGCCGTTGCGCCCAGTTCCAGCAGGTAGCGGGCGACGGACGGGCCGCAGTAGAGCGTATCCAGTTGGCTGACAACCAGCGCTCCGGCGCGGGCAACGGCCAGCGCCGCGCCCAGGTTGTCGGCGGTCAGACGGTCGATGATGAGCAGCCCGGGCCGCGTCGAGAGGCCACGGATGGCCTCATCGACGGTCAGAGGCGGGCGAACGTGGATCGACTCGATGCGTGCCTTGAAGCGGCGGGCGACGTGGAGCGTGTCGCGCTCCTCGCCGATGACGACGGCGCGGCGACGCGGGTGGGCCTCTAACAACTCGCCCACGAGGACGCGGAAGATAGTCGCCCGACCGCTGGGCAGGAAGGTGGTCGCGGGGCTGGCCGCGCCATCCAGCGCCGGGCGGCTGTCCAGCCCGGCGACGAGGATGAGACCCGACTCTTCGCCGATCAACTCCTGCACCAGGCCGTCGATCTCCGGCAGGTGGGCGAAGTCGCTGAAGCGGAGCATGAGGGGGAGTATACAGTATTCAGGGGTCAGTGGTCAGTATTCAGTGGGTCAGAAGAAGTGCGGAGTCCGCATCCTCAGATGCGGATGGGCAAAGGAAGCGCATCTGAGGATGCGCGCTCCACAGCGATTCAGGGCTACGGCCCGGAGGCCAGTTGGGAGGTGTCGTTCACCGACGCCCAGATCAAGTTCCATGTGCGCCTGGCCAGCCACCCGGCGGCCCATATGCACCCCAAACTGAATCGCGGCGGCACGCGGGTCGTTTTCGCCTCCAACCGCGACGGCGACTTCGAGATTTACTCCATCGCCGCCGGCGTCCAGAGTATCCGCGTCTACCACAACGACTTCGCGGCCCTGGCCCATGAAAACCGGCATGTGCAGCCCGGCATGGTCTATGAGCCGTATCTGCTGGGTGGGACGAGCGCGCTGACCAACGGCAATCTGGAGGCGGGCCTGAGCGGCTGGACGGCCGCCGGTGGCCAGCGCCGACAGCTTCCGCGGCGCGCCGGTGGCAGCGGGGCAGTACATTTTCGACATCACGATTGTCGTCTCGCTGACCGGCCGGACCAATCCAAACGGCCTGGATAGGCCCTACATCATCGACGTACAGGCGTCCGCGCCCACCACCGAGCGCCAGGTCATGAACAACGGCGGCAACCACATGTTGCTCATCGCCGAGCAGAGCTTCTTGCCAGCCATTCGCTGACCGAAATAGGGCGGGATGCCATCCCGCCCTACTTCAGGCGGGCCGCCGCCTCCCGGTCGAGCAAGGCCACGAAGTCATCATACAGCCCGCGCGCGCGCTGCGGCGTGCCGTGGATGCAGGTCACGCCCAGGCGGCCGAGTTGGCCGACGCCGCTGAACATGTGCAAAACCACTCCCGTCTGGCACGTCTGGTCGAACGTCAGGCGGTGGACGCTGATCAGGTCGAGCAGGTCTTCGGCGGTGAAGATGCGATAGGCGGGCGATTCGATGTGGTCGCTGGCGACGTAGTAGCGCCGCTCCCCCCATTCGGTAGTGAACTCGCCTGTGTCGGGGTCGTAGAGGCCATCGGTCAGGTATTGTAGCGTCAGGAACGGGTGGGTCGTGCCCCCCTTGCGCAGGTTCACTTCGATGGCGAAGGGTTGCCATTGGCCGTCATCCCCCTTGACCACCAGGAAGTCAAGGGCGAAGCGGCCGACGATGCCCTCGCGCACGAAGCGGTCGCCGATCTTGGCCGCTTCGCTGGTGATGAGGCGGCTGTAGGCCGGGTCGGCGGGGAAGACGGCCCCCAGGTAGCTCTGGCCGCTGGGGCCGCCGAGCATCTGGTCGTGGGTGGAGAGGATTTGCACCACGCCCAGTGGCGAGATGCGCATCTGCACGCTGGGGCTCTCCTTCACCTCGCCCTCGATCATCTCCTCGACGATGGCCCCCTGTTCGGCTACGCCGCGCAGGTAGTCGTCGTAGCGCAGGCCGGGCAGCTCGAACTGCATGCCCCGTAGCCGCGTGGTGATGGCCTCGGCCTCGGCCGCGTCGCCCGGCGGCGGCAGGTCGCGCAGGTTGACGACGGCGTTGCCCATGCCGGAGACGCCCTGGTTGAGCTTGGTGATGACCCGGCGCAGCGCGGGCTTCTCGGCGCGCATGGCGGCGATGGCGCGCACGAACTCCCCCTCATCGGCGATGTCCTCCACGCCCAGTGGGTGCGGCAGCCCCTCTTCGGCGAACAGGCGGCGCGCGCCGCTCTTGCCGCCCAGGGCAAAGTAGCGCGGGTCGGCGGCGTACATGGGGATGTCGAGTTGCAGGGCCAACTCGCGCTCGGCGTCGGTCGTCAGAAAGGGCACCAGGTGGGCGCGTTCGGGGTCGGCGATCAGGTCGCGGATGCGGCGGACGAACCACGGCCGCTCTAGCACCTTGTGCACCAGTGCCTTGTCGGAGCCGTCCCCCGGCGCGACGAGATGCAGCCGCTTGCGGGCGTTGCTGACGGTCACGTCGGGTAGTTGGTGCAGGTAGTAGTCGATGACCAGCGGATCGACGCGCCCCGACGTAATATAGATCATGTGCAAGTGGGGCTGGCGCAGCAGGAAGGTCATGAAGAGGAAGCGCTCTTCGTAGATCTGGTGCATTGGGCCGGGCACGTCGATCTCGGCCGTCAGCGAGGGCAGGACGACGAGCGTATTACTGTCCTGCACGTCGCCGCCGGGGTCGGTGCGGCCGATGAGCCGCCACAGAGGCACGAGCTTGCGCTGCAGCTCCTCAAAGCGAGCGGCGCGGTCGGGGGTGAATTCAGGCGTGGGAACGAGAGGGGACGATTGCATAGTAGGTCACTCCTTCCCCACGTCGGCGCGGGGAAGGCCTATAATAGCCGTATTCGACAGGCGACAAAAGTCATGAGGTGAAATCGGATGGCGATCTTGAACGACTACCGGCAGTTCCAGGGTTTGCATTGGGAGACGGGGGCGGTGCGCAACAGCTTTGACTATCGCGGCTTCCGCGCCCCCCACACCGGGCGGCCGTATAGCGAGGCGCTGCTGATGGGCGTCAGCGGCGGCGCGGTGGTGGGTTACTTCACCTTCGCCTACGAGGGGTATCCGCCACACGCGCGCATCCTGACGCGCAACACGTTTGACCCGTGGGATACGCTGCTGTCGCGACTGGGCGTGGCCCAGAATATTCACCAGACGGCCAAACCGGAGCGCGCCGTGGCCAACCTTGTCACCGCGCTCGATGAAGGCGCGCCGGCGATCGTCTGGGCCGACGTGTGGAGCCTGCCCCACAACGCGCTGGCCCACGACCCCGGCATGTGGGCTATGTTCCCGCTGGTGGTCTATGGCTATGACGAGTCCGCCGGCGTGGTTCACATGGCCGATCGGGCGCGGGTGGGGCTAACCTGCACGCCGGGCGAACTGGCCGCGGCGCGCTGGCGAGTGAAGCAAGACAAGCACCGGCTCATTACCCTGGAAGCGCCCGACCCGGACAAGCTGGCCGCGGCCGTCAGCGCGGGCATCTGGGACTGCCTGCGCCTCTACACCGAAGCACCGCCCCAGGGGGCGAAGCACAACTTTGGCCTGGCCGCGTTGCGCCACTGGGCCGAGTTGCTGACCAAGCCCAAGGCCCGCCTCAGTTGGGAGCGTGTCTTTCCCGCTGGGCCGAAGATGCTGGATGGGCTGGCCTCCGCTTTCACCGACATCGCCATCTTCGGCAAGGAGGGCGGCGCGGAGCGCCACGTCTATGCCGACTTTCTGGACGAAGCGGCCACCATTCTCGACCGGCCGGGGCTGGGCCAGGCCGCGACCCACTTCCGCGCCGCGGCCGCCGCCTGGGACGCGCTCGGCCGGACGCTGCTGCCGGATGAGGTCGACCCGTTGGGCGAGACGAGGCTGCTGCTGCTGGAGCGCCACAGCCGTTTCCTGAGCGAGGGCAACGCCGCCCGGGCGCGCCTGGTCGCCATCGACGCGCGGCTGGCCGACATTCGCGCCGGGCTGTCTGCCGACTTTCCTCTGACCACGCCGCAGGTCGAAGCGCATCGAGCGGCGATTGCCGCCCAGGTGATGGCGGTTCATGACATCGAGGCTACGGCCGTGGCGTCGCTGCGCGAAATGATGGCCGGGCGCAGCTGACGACTGGCCGCAGCCTACTGGCCCAGGGCCGCGGTGATGTAGCGGCTGCCGGCCAGGCCGCGAGCCAGGGTGTCGAACCCCGTCTCGTCGTCCGGCGGCGCGAACAGGCCCGGCTCCCAGTCGTCACCCTCGGCCGCCGCCCTCGGCCGCCCCACACGGCGGCTGGCCAGATTGTAGACGGCGTACACCGCGTCCAGCTTGTCGCCCACCCGGTTGTGGAAAGCGCGGCGCAGGACGCCAGCCTGCAAGGCGGCGTGGAGCGTGGCGGTCAGATCGATCAGCGCCGCGCGATAGCCGGGCCGGTCGGCCACGTCGTTGCCGGCCACGCGCCGCAGTGCGTCGGCCGCGCCCCGCGCCGGGGCCATGAGTGGTGAGACGATGGCCTGCAGCGGCAGGTTGGCGTCCACGCCCAGGTAGGCGGCGGGGGCCAGATAGGCGTCCACGGCGGCGCCGGCCGCGCCGCAGCCGGTGTGGCCCAACACGCACAACAGACGCACCGTGCCCAGCCGCTCCACGGCAAAGTTGAGGCTGCCCAGTTCGGCCGAGTCGAGAATGTTGCCGGCCACACGCACGACGAAGAGGTTGTTGGCGGCCTGACCGAACAACAACTCCACCGGCGCGCGCGCATCGGCGCAGCCGAGAAAGGCGGCGAACGGCTGTTGCGGCGGGGCGACACCGGGCAGCCCCAGCCCCAGGTCTTCGAGGGCGATCTGCACCACTCCCGGCGCGCCGCCGGCGCTCTGTTCGGCCAGCAGCTCGCTGAAGGCGCGGTTGCCCTCCATCAGCGTGGCAACGGCTGCGGCCGGCGTCTCCGGGCGCTGAGTTGGGGTGAGGGGTCTGCGGGTCGGGGAAGCGGGATCGGTCATATGGGTGTTTCCTGACGGCGGCCGACCATCGGACGCCGGACGCATCTTATCAGACCGGGCGAAGATTGGCACCTGGTGCGCGATTCTCCAGAATCGCGCTACGGGTCGTTCGGTGCTATCATCCGGCGCTTCATGCATACGACCAACTCCCTTCCAACGACCGCCCGCGGCCGGCTTACTGCCGGTCTAGCCCCCTGGCTGGCGGGCATCGCCCCGCTGATGTCCCTGGCCCATCTCATTTTGGAGGCGGGCTTCAACTTCTTGCCCGTCACCTACGCCCTGCTCATCCCCAAGCTCGGTCTCTCCTACGGCCAGATCGGCACGATGGTGCTGCTGATGACCATTGCCGGGACGATCACCCAGCCGATCTTCGGCTGGCTGAGCGACCGGGGCGACCCACGGCTCATCGTTATCGCCAGCCTGATGTGGGGCGGGTCGTTGATGGGGCTGGTGGGGTTCATGCCGTCCTATGGCTGGCTGGTGGCTCTGGTGGTGCTGGCGGCGCTGGGGTCGGCCGCGTTTCATCCCCCGGCGGCGGCCCTGTCGGCGCTGACTGAGGCCGGCAACCGCGGCCGGGCGATGTCGCTCTTCTCCGTCGGCGGCAACCTGGGCGCAGCGCTCAGTCCGCTGCTGGTCGGGTTGGCGTTGAGCGCCGGCGGGTTGGGGGCGACGACGGTGCTGATTCCGCTGTCGCTGCTGACCGGCCTGCTGTTGGCGCGACGGCTGCGGGGTGTGGGCGCGCCGCGCTATCGGGCCGCGGCCAATGACGCGCCGGCGGCGATCGGGTCGGCGGCGGCGCTGGCGGCGATCATCGTCGTTGTCGGCGCGCGCAGCTACTTCCAGCAGGCGCTGATGACCTACTTGCCGGAGTGGCTGCGCGGCAACGGGCAGTCGCTGGCCGTGGCCGGCGCGGCGCTGACGCTGTTCATGGTCGCCGTGAGCGTCGGCAGCCTGTTTGGCGGTGCGCTGTCGGATCGCTTCGGCCGCCTGCCGGTCATCGGCGTCAGTCTGGCCCTGATGATGGCCGGCCACTGGCTGCTGCTCCATTCGATCGGCACGCCGCAGATGGCCGCTGTGCTGCTCATCGGCCTGATGATCGGCGCGTCCTTCCCTGTGACCATCGTCCTGGCCCAGGAGGCGTGGCCGCGAAGCCTCGGCTTCGCCTCGGCGATGGTCATGGGGCTGGGCTGGCTGCCGGCCGGACTGGGGGCGTGGGCCGTCGGCCGCATCGCCGACGGCAGCACGCTAACTGATGGCTTACGAAGCCTGACGCTCGCGCCGCTGGTGGGGCTGGCGGCCGCGGGGGTGTTCTGGGTCGTTGGGAAGCGGAGAGGAACACAGAGCCACTCTGTGTAACTCCTACTCGCCATCCAGTTCCAACAACCGCACTCCGTCCCAACGATAGATGCGGCGGTCGGGGAAGTGGGCGCGCAGGCGGGCGTTCTCTGCCGGGTCGAGGTCGCGGGCGTAGATGATTGGCCCGTCGAGCCAGGGCGTGTTGCCGCTAAAGAACGCGCCATACTCCCACCAATCCGCCTCACTCGCGCTGACGAAGACCAGCGCCGGAGGCTGCGCCACCGCCTCCACGGATCGCAGCCCCGCCGCGCTGACGAAGTTGTACCCCTGGTAGGCCGCGATGTGACCCGGCAGGTGGTAGAGGTTATAGCCGAGCAGCAGTAGGGGGATGATGATCGTTAAGAGCCGGAACCGACCGTCGATTGACAGCAAAGCAGTGACGCCGCGGGCCGTCAGGATGACCAGCGCGGGCAGGGCGGCGTAGAAGTAGCGCGGGCCATAGGCAATGCCGGAGGCCCAGTAGGCCACGTAGCCCCCGGCCACGGCCAGTATCACGAGTAGCAACAGCCAGTCGAGCGCCGACGGCCGCCGCAGCAGGAACGCCAGCCAGACAAAGACCAGCGTGGTCAGCGGCGGCCAGCCGAAGAGAGTGTTCTCCAGCGCTTCGAAGTTGCGGCCGAGGTTGTACAGCCCACGGGCAGGCGTGTGGCCGCGGGGCGGCTGCGTCGGGTCGGTATACCAGGTGATGGCCGGGTTGGCGTCGGTCGGGGTCATGGTAAAGGCGTTCTGTGGCTCGCCCACACCCGGCCCGAAGCCGACGCGGTCGTAGGGCCAGTAGAGCAGGCGCGAGTCGGTGCGGGCGTCACCGGTGACGGCCCACTGGTAGAGGGGCAGGGTGAGAAGGAGCGGCAGAGCAGTCAGTAGGGCCAGACTGACCCGTGCGATGCACTTTCTGAAGTGCGTTGCACGTTCTTCCGGCCCCTGTATGACCGCTGGCCGGAGAGGTGCAACGCACTTCAGAAAGTGCATCGCACCCAGCGTCGCGCCGAAGGAGAGGCCGATGGTCAGGGCGGTGAACTGGCGGGTGAGGAAGAGCGCGCCGAGGGCCAGGCCGGCGACGGCGGCCCAGCGCCTCGTGGCGTGGTTTGCCAATCCGCCGTCCAGCGCGCGGCTCCAGGCCAGCATGAACAGGGTCGCCCACAACAACTCGGCCGCGTGGGCCATCAGGCTGCCGGACATGACGAGGAAGAAGGGGGATGTGGCCAGCAGGACGGCCGACAGCAGGGCAGCGGGTGAGTGGCGAGTGGCGGGCCGGGGCGCGACCAATGGCCACGCTGCGTCGCTTTGGCGCGGCTTTAGGGCCAGCGCCAGTTGGTAGAGGAGAGCCACCGACAGCGCCGCCAGCAGCGGGTTGACCAGCCACGGCGCGCCGACCAGCACGCCGCCGGCCAGCATGGCCGGGTAGCCGGGCGGATACTTGCCGAACCAGCGGCCGTGGCGCACCAGCAGAAACTCCTGTTCAAAGTGGGGCGTGGCGTCGGCCGTGGCCAGGGGGGGCGCGGGGGCAGTCAGCGCCCCCCGGGCCAGCGTCTGCGCCTGGAATAGGTAGGTCACCGAGTCCTGGACGTGCGGCACGCCTTCCAGTACGTCTACGGCAACGTGAAGGGCGACGGCGAAGGCGACAAAGCACGGGATGAGAGCTACGTATCGCGCTTGGCGGCCTGCGGTGGTCGATGTGAGTTGCCGGATGGGTGATCCCATTCGCGCGTAGGGTCCACGAGATCCCCTTTCACTCGCCGCCCTGGGTTGCCCATGTTCGCCCGGAGAATCCAGTTGCCGCATGAGTAGCAGCGCGGCCCATAGTGCTGCCAGTGCGCCCCCTGTGAGCAGATAGCTCATGAGGGGCTTGATCTGTTCGCTCGGGGGGCGGTCGATGGGAATGCCGCGCAGAGGTACGCTCGGCCCGCCGCGTACTTCCCAGGGCGCGCCGGCCCATTGCCACCATTCGCCGCGCCGATTGGCGGCATCGATGACAAAGACCCACGCCGGCCAGGCGTCGACCTGTCTCTTATACACATCTCCGAGCCCACGAGACCGTACTACATCTCGTATGCCGTCTTCTGCTTGACAAAAAAACCACGAA